>JACVIW010000028.1 GCA_015711695.1 Candidatus Geohydrothermomicrobium daggyaiense | reverse complement strand
ACCTATACACCTTACGTCAAACCACATCAGTTGAAGTGTCTTTTCAATTCCCTCAGGATTATGGCACCATGTGCATCGCAAAGGACATCCTTTCATGAATACGGTTGTCCTGATTCCAGGACCATCGTCTATGGAGAATCTCTGTATATTAAAAATCGTCCCTTTCTCTGGATCCTTGCCCCCGATAACTTTAGAGACAATGGGATTCTCTGGCGATGATTTCATCCTGGATCTCCTTGCCAAGCATTACAAAGTAGGCGTTATATCCGGTTACCCTAACGAGAAGATTCTGGTAATCAGAAGGATTTGCCTGCGCCATTTTCAGGGTTTGAGGATCAATCATATTGACCTGGATTGCAGTTCCTCCACGTTCACAGTAGCTTCTCAAATAAGACATCAGTTTTTCTATTCGCTCACTTCCCCTAAACAACGACGGATTAAAAGAAATCGTATGGGAATCACCATTTGGCGCACTTTCAAGTCCAAGTTTGGTGATCGAAAGGGCGACCGCGGTCGGACCTTTTCTGTCAGCTCCATCAACAGGGCAAACACCGTTAGAGAGAAATCTGCCTCGTTTTCTCCCGTCAGGTGTCGCGGCGGTTAATGGCGCATACGCGATCCAATAATTCCACGAAAGGTATCCTCCCCTGTATCTGCGTCCGGTCGGAGTCCTGTGCCTGAAAACTTCTTCCGTCCATAACCTTGAAAGGTAACGGGCAATTTCATCAGCATAGTCATCATCGTTACCGTATTTAGGTGCTTTGTTTATAAGCATCTGTCGTACCTTTTCATGACCCTCAAAGTTGTCTTTGATCGCTGACACAAGCTCAGCCATACTCAAGAGGCGATCCTCATAAACCAGCTTCTTAATAGCGATAAGCGAGTCAACCGCAGTGGCAAAAGCCACACCCTCAACTGTCACATAATTATGCTCGCACCCGCCGGCAGTAACGTCCTTTCCTGACTCAGCACATCCCCTGACTATTGAGGAAAGGTATGGAGTTGGTTCAAGAGATGAGCGAATAGTGTCGCAGAAGTTATAGAACTTGATAAACTTCATCAAAAGCGATTTCAGCTGGGTCTCAAATGCTTCTCTGAAATCATCCCATGATTTAAATTTCTCGGGATTCCCCGTTCGAGGGCCTAACCTCCTACCGGTCTGAAGGTCTTTTCCGTTAAAAAGAGTCAACTCTACCGCTTTTGCTAAATTAACGTTTACATCAACTGTTCCGCTTCTGTCATTCCCCTGTAAAGTGTTCTCAAGACAACCAACCGGCGCATAATCCCATAACACCTCCTCCGGCAACCCCTGCCATTTGAGTCCCTCAATAGATTGCTCATCAAAATTAATGAGGAAAGGCGAACCCTGTGCCCTGGCAACCATTTCACAAACCCTTCTCAAAAGATCATCCGGTGTTTTTTTATGAAGACGTACGTTGGGTTTTGGCTCAAGCAGGTTCATTTCCTCAATTACCTCAAGAATTAACCATGTGAGCTCATTAGAGGCATCCTCACCGTCGGGACCAATTCCACCGATCGTTACAAGTTGTCCGTAACCGCTGGTTATACCCTTTGTTCTACCAACCCTGTAGATAAAATCATAGGCATAATTCGGTTTTATCCAAAAACACTCCAGGAGCTCCTTCGCGTATTCACGCGATATTCTTCCACCAAGAACATCTTTTTCATAATAGGGATAGAGATACTGGTCAATTCTTCCAGGCGAAAGGCCAGGTCCTGGATAAGATTCTTGCACCATAACCAGCATATGAGTGAACCAGAGCGATTGAAGTGCCTCGTGGAAACTCTCCGCCGGTTCCCAGGGTACCTTCCTGCAAATCCTAGCTATCTCTTCGAGTTCCTCAGCCCTTTCTTTATCCTCGCATTCTTCAGCTAATCTCCCCGCCTCAATTGCATACCTCTCAGCAAAATCCTTTGTTGCCTGGCAGCAGATGATTAATGCCTCAAGAAAATCTTTATGAGCGGAATTTTTTACTTTTCTTTTAAGGCTTTCGAAATACTCAACAAGGCCTTTGAAACCGATGCGGAGAACTCTCGGGTAATCAGGAATGATGTGTCCCGGAGTAGCACCCGCGTTTCCCATACCGTGAGAGTTAAGAAAGTCCATTTCCTTGAGCCATTTTTTGGTGAATCTCCGCCACTTTTTTGCTTCATTTTTATTATGCGCGCGTGAAAGCGCAGTATTGAAATAACCACCCACTATAAGTTCACCGTCAAGAATTTTCACGGGAAGATATTTTGTTATGACTAACCGGAAAAATATTGCCACCCTTATGACATGAGGTTTAGACCAGAAGTCCTCAGGCAATTCGACTTTATTTGCCGCAAGAGGTAGCGTCTCCATAAAAGCCTTATGGAATGGCAGCAGGTCAGGAACAACACCCCACGCGTTCGGAGACCAGACAGTATCCCAACGCGTGCCGGTTGTGAAGGGCATTATCTCGTTCCTAAAATAATCGCGATCTTCAATGTTGAAATATTCATTCCGTAAACGCGAAACCCTTGCAGAAAGCTTCGCGGAAGGTCCCCACAATTCATCAGGCTTGAGAGCGGTACCAAGTTCCATTTCTTACCTCCATTTTAGAAGTATCTAATTTCTCTCTTTATATATTACGCCACATTAAGAGGATTTTCCGGATCCCGTGGACCGGTGATTCATGCATCTTGAATATCAAGGTTTTAAGTTATTTAATTTCATCTGGGAACCATTCATAAATCGAGCGGGCTTTACAGGAGGAAGAAAAACATGGAAAAAGAAAAGAGGCCGTTATCGCTAACAATTCTTTCCTTTTTACTTGGAGTAACGGGCATCGTTACCATAGCATTTTGGATCCTGTTTTTCTCCGGAAAGATCCAGGCAACAGAAACGTATCAGGATGAGGCATTTGAGAGGGCTTTCCCTCTTGCAGACTCCTGGATGATCATATGCGCCCTTGTTTCCTCAAAGAATATTTTAAAGATGAACAAAAAAGGCTTCTTTTCCGGTGCTGCCGCTGCAAGCGCCCTGATATTCCTCGGATGCATGGATATCCTCTACTCACTTGAAAACCGAAAATACAAGCCTCTGAACAAAGATAGAGCGCAAATGCTTCTCATACATATATGGACAGTCGTTCTGGGTTCGATCACGATGGCGCTGCTGTGGAAAAAGAGGGAACTCTTCACAGGCGATTGAGCTGGCGTTCACGAAGTTTCCATGCAATCAGAGCAGAAATAGCAAGCAAAAAAAGGTAAGCGAGTAAGACAAAAACGAAATACCAGAAATCACAAATCCAGGATTTTGTGTTAAAAAACTCGTCTGCACGTAAATCTCGCCTCTCAGAATTATTTCGGCCTGACTCATCGATACTGCTTTTCTGTTCCACCGCCCCTAACTCACCCATCTCATCGAGTGTCTTGAACTTTGAGGTATCGCGCTTCAACATAACGCCAGCTGATTCAGCCCCGAATGGAAGGTGTTTTTTCTCAAGAGCAATTATCGAAAGGGCTGTTGTTTTCAAAGGTTGATAATCTTTCCCCGGCATATATAGAAAATGACCATCACCGGTCTGCAATGACTCAAGGTAACTTACGGGGTTGGACCCGTGAAAATCCCATATTTCTGATAATGGATTATCTCCTGCGGCATAAATAGCGCGCAAAGCGTACGCGGTTGCGACCGCATTTGAATTTCCGTCTCTGCCAGGAAATCCGCCGTCTTCCTGCATCTGACCCCTCAAAAAGAAAAGTCCACGTTCTATTGCAGCTTTATCCTCAGAGCCCGAACTCACAAGAGCCTCAATTGCAAGCGACGTTTCTATTATCACATCGCTATTTTTGTCTCCCCAGCCGCCGTCTTCTCTTTGTTGCTCACGCAGCCATTCAATATATTTTTCCGACACTCGCTCTCCGCTCGAGACAAGCGCAATTATCCCCCAGCAGTGATCCTCAAGGTTCTTGCCCATCTTTCCTGATGACGCGGCGAATGATCTGACGAGTGAAACAAGGTTCTTTCCCTCCACGTCCTGAGCATCAACCCCGGCGCAAGAAAGCGCCACAACACATAGAGCAATCTCGCTAAGATCTCCGAGATTTGAAGTCTTGGTGATTATGAAAGAGATTGCCCTGCTGCCTTCGGATAACAAAGAACTCGCCTTAGTAGCGTTTGATATTCCTGCCAGAAGTGCCCAGGAAGTCAGTCTCTCGTCGGGCGACTCGTTAGGTTCCGAGAACCCGCCTTCAGCATTCTGCCTGCTCTTGAGATAATCGATTGCTCTGTCGATGTCGTATGCAAACACCGGAGAAGAAGCAGATAAGGCGAGAATAAACGCGATAATTACCCAGAATGCAATCATCTGTCGGATATCTTCTTTAATTCTTTTCTTTCTAAACGAAGTGCACATGTGTTAAATAAGAACACGAGACTAAATACTAGGGCTTCCAATCATGCATTTTTCTCCTCAGGTTATTATATTTGGCCTCGGGTTTGCCTTCCCGGAGCAACACTACATCACATGTTCATAATAAAAGCATTTGACCAACAAGCAAACGCATTTTCCGCGATAATTCAATCTTCTTTTCGGAATAATGCCTTCCTTCTAAAAACTTTATCTATAGACCTCGCAGACTTTATTGACTGCTCAAAAATCCTTTCTCTCCTTGCTCTCCTGGCTACTTCGCCCGCGCTAATTTTCTCGACACCAAAATCAGCCATCTTGTCTTCAATGAACTTGTTCGCTTTCTCAACAAGCATGCGCAGAAGACCGCCACGCCCGCTATTTATGAAACTAGCAAGAAAGTTTATGATTATCTCTCTCTCGTCATAGAATCCATCCACCTTTTCGTTCACAAACCGCTTTTTTAGAACAGAAGTCGCGATATCAGGCAATTTTCTCAAAGTTACTTCAATATCAATCCTTTCGTCATTCTCTTTGCGAATGTACGGGACAGATATTTCAAGATATATCAATCTCTCATCCCCGGTTATTCTTGACTTTCGAATATCAAATCTATCAAGGCCCCAACTCGATATATCCGGGTCTATTCCGATCTTCACTCCCCTACCGCTCCTGTTGTAACGGGCAATTTTTTCTATCTCCTCAAAGATCATCCCAGCAAAAAGTATGCAGTTTTCTCCATCAAGAATACTTATCAGTCTTCTTCCTATAGACTCAGGAGGAAGTTTTGTTTTCGAGAGAATAATACTTAAATCTCCGTTCTCTCCTGAAACCTGTCTTATGGTGTAATCCGGGGCTCTCAAACCCGCTTCGCTCAACGCGCTAACGTAATCCTCTAAGAAAGCCCTATAACGCCTGTAAAAATCGTCATCCCTGAAAAACTCGACTTTCTCATCCTGCTTGTCTGCGCTTTCCGACTCCAGCGGTTCAGCCTTTTCGAGCAATTCGACCAACGAACCAATCCCGCCAAAACCCAGCACTCCCATAGAAACACCATACCTGAATAGAGCTTTCAAATCTTTACTGAAACGCTTGAACAAAAATATGTCGCTTTCGAGATAACGCATGAAATCGGATATCTCCCTGTAAAACTCAGTAGCAAGGGACATCAGTTCCTCATCGACAGCTCTATATCTTGGATCGTTTTCCGCGAATGCCCTCAGCATGGGCATGAATTTGTTGAGAAATCTATTCTCCTCCCTTGCGCACACGACAATGCTTCCGAATGCCTTAAGTCCCGGTCCACTCAAGTCTTCTCCAAAAAAGAGCTCGGTAAGATTCCTTTTCGCAGTGGGATTATCTATGTATTGGCTAAGGAAATCCCCCAGTGATTCCGGGCTCACTTCCATAATTAACTGGTTTACAAACCCAATCAGGGTCCACGCGATGAGCTGCTTCTTGGAAGGAAAGAGAAGCTTCAATGGTAAGGGTAACGGGTCGAACGATTTAAGCCTGAAGCTCCAACCCTGCCTTTCCCAGATACGGGAGTATCCACCTGGTATCTGGGTTTGCCACATCTCGGGCAGGAGGGCGTTAAGGTATTTGAGGTGCCTGGATTTGACCGTGTATATGTCCTCAAGTTGTTTGAAGAAATCATAGGTAACATCCATGTTTGCGAGACCTCCCGAGAACATTTTTCCGGGGATTTATGACCGGGCTTCAGCATATTATCATATTTCCATCGCGCAAGTATGTCTATTCTAAGAACATGGAGATGGAATGAGCGAATTTGAAATCCAATCCTTCTTCTCCGTCGCAGATTGCGACTACTGCGGCGAATGTCTCAAGGCGTGCCCCGCATTGGGCTCCGAACTGCGAAAACCAGGTCTTTACTTTCGCAAACTCGTAGAATGCGCAAATAGTCCGGAAATTCTTGAATTGTGCGATTCATGTATGACATGCAGTGCGGTTTGTCCCAATGGTGCAAACCCTTATGGCCTGATTCTATACAGGTGGTTTGAGCGCGGACAAAAAAGGGGATACCCGATAAGGGCGACCCTCGTTATGCCTCTAGAACCCGATAACGCCTGGTCAAGACTAAGCGATGAAGTAACAGAACATGAGAAGGACCTTCTAAATAACTGGGCAGACATGAGCAGGGTGGAAAAAGCCGAAAGAGTTATGTTTGCCGGTTGCAACCTGAGGATAATGCCATTTCTTGCCAGCTCCCCTATCTTTGAGGAATACGCGATTTTTGGTGATCAAAAGCTTTGCTGCGGAGAGGTCTACTACAGGATAGGAGCGCTTCGAAAGGTCAAAGAAAACTGCTGTCTCCTTGAAGAAAAACTTAAAAGCATAGGCATAAAAGAGATGGCCTGCTACTGTCAGGCATGTTATAACATGTTCAAAAATATCCTTCAATCGCATTTTGGGGCTCTTTTCCCCTTCAAAATCTCTTATTTTGGTGACGCGCTTTTCCATGATATAAAGAGAGGAAAGATTTCCTGTGAAAGTATTCTCAAAGGCTTAAAAGTTACTGTCCACGACCCCTGTCATTCAAAGCTACTCGGAAAAGATTTCCAGATGAAACCAAGGGCAATACTTGAAAAACTCGGAGCTTCTGTTGTGGAGATGAAACACCACCACGAATTTGCCCTCTGCTGCGGCCTTGGATACGGTGCTGCCAGATATAATCCTCTTGACATGGCAAAAGGCATTATCCGGCGACTGAAGGAAGCAAGGGAGTCCGGAGCGGAAAGACTCGTTGTTTACTGCAACTCATGTTACCTTCTTTTTTCAATTGGAAATTTGATCACGCCATGGGGAATACCCGTATATCACATTAACGAAATTGTATCGGGGGCGACAGGCTTTCCTCTCCCCCGTCTCGCAGAGGATAGAGCAAAACAAATGCTCAGGGAGCTTTTCATAAGAGGAATGCCTAAGGTTCTGTCCCCGAGAAGAATCAGGATATAGAAAAAGTCAGTAAACTTTTGCGTTAATTGTCCAATGTTATCACAAAAAAGCTGTTTCAATCAGCGTAATAAGGGTAAGAGTTTATACGCTGGGTTGATAAAAATCCACATACGGTCTTTTGCTGAAGTTTTTGGTTGTCCGGGCCACTACATAAGCAATTAAAAATAATAAGCTAGACCAGGCTGAGAGAGGTCCAGAGAATGCCTGAAAACATCCTATATGTGTTATATTACTACCGAGGTGAACAATCTCAAGCATTCGCCCAGAATTATGCATGGGATTTTTTTCATAATCTGTAAAGGAAACTGTGAGACTATCTTCCCCGGAATGGTCTCATCACCCTTTTAATCATGAGGAAAAAGCGGTCTTGAGACGAGTCCTAATACGCCTATGAACAAAGACAGCAAACTTGAGGCTATATCCGAGATCAGCAAAGCGATTACTTCCGGGACATATCTTGATGACATTTTACGCCTCATAGTGGTTGTAACCGCTAAAGTCATGGGTTCAAACATATGCTCGCTAATGCTTCTGAACCCTGAAACAAATGAACTGGAAATTAAAGCGACTCAGGCTATAAGTGATGCTTACCTTAAAAAACCCCCTGTGAAGCTCGGTGAAGGGATTAGCGGACTTGCAGCCAGGGAGAACAAGCCGATAGTTTCAATGGATGTCAAAAAGGACCCAAGGTACATGCATAAGGATATCGCCGAAAAAGAAAACTTGTGCTCGCTTTTGAGCATGCCCATGAGCATAAAGGGCAGGGTCGTCGGAGTAATAAACTGTTACACTTCCGAGCCGCATCGCTTCACAGAAGATGAAATGACCGTTCTTGCCACAGTGGCAAATCAAGCTGCGATTGCGATAGAGAACACAGAACTTCTTCTCAAGACCAAACTAATGGAAGAGGAACTCGAAACCAGAAAACTTATAGACAGGGCTAAGGACATTCTTATGGAGGAAAAAGGAATGAGTGGTTACGAGGCTTTTACTGCAATGCGTCGAAAATCAATGGATACAAGGAAACCAATTAGAGAAATCGCTGAGGCTGTTATACTCGCGAGTGAAATAGGCAAGAGGAAAAAGTCAGGGAGCACTCAATGATGGCTGGTATGAAACCTGGTTGCAGAAGCATCGCGTCCCTGGTTAAGAAAGTCTGATTTTGCTCATTTGACCTAATCCAATTTAACTATGTAAAAATTCTTTTGTAACCCACGCAACCAGCTTGACGGTAGTCAGTTGTTTATTTATTATTTCACAAAAATATTTGCACAATGAAGTGCAGAAAAGACGGCGCAGTCACAGGTTGCGTCTTTTCTTTTTTCAAGGAGAGTGTAGGTGATGGAGCAAACAGGGGAGCTCATGAAAGACTTCATTGAAGATGTCGTTAAGAAGAACGCCTCCGATAGAAGCCGGCTAACAGCCATCCTTCATGAAATACAGAGAAAATATAATTACCTGCCCGAGCAAGCTTTAAGGCACGTCGCGGAAATCATGGATATACCGCTGCCGGATATATACGGGGTGGCAACTTTCTATACATCTTTTTCGATCGAGCCTAAAGGGAAACATATTGTCACCGTTTGTATGGGAACAGCCTGTCATGTGCGCAGGTCAACAAGCGTACTTGAGGAAATTTGCAGATATCTTGAGGTAAATCCCGGGGAAACAACTAAAGATATGCTGTTTACAGTTGAGACTGTCAACTGCCTCGGCGCTTGCGCGATGGGACCGATAATGGTGGTCGATGGAACCTATTACGGAGAGGTAAATCCCGCGAACGTTGTTCCGATTCTTAAAAAACATCTCAGAGCGGAAAAAACAACCGATATGAAAAAGCCTCAAAAAATTTCCTCACCGGAAGAACTTCATTCTTACCGTAATTATGCGATTCAAACAAGGTATCCCGAAAACGGTAGGGGTATAGATGTTTGCTGCGGCCCTGGATGCCTTGCTCTCGGAAGTGAAAAAGTCGCCAGGGCTATAGAAGCAGCTTTACTACTTTGTGGTCTTAGCGAAAAAGTAATCCTCAGGAGAACAGGATGTCGTGGATTTTGCGAAAAAGGTCCTCTTGTTGTCGTTAAGCCAGATGGAATTTTTTACAACCACGTATCTCCTGAACACGCTTTAACCATAGTGGAAAAGTCAGTAGTTAGTCATGAGCTTGTGGAGGAACTTTTATACGAAGATCAAGCCTCGAGCAAAAAGTACATTTACGAGAATGAAATTCCATTCTTCCAGAAACAGAAAATTGTTGTCCTTTCTAAAAATTTACTAATAGACCCCTATTACATCGAAGACTACATTGCCCAGGGTGGCTATAGCGCCCTTGTCAAGGCCCTCTTTGAAATGGAGCCCGAACAAATTATTGACGAAATAGACCATGCTGGGTTGCGAGGAAGGGGCGGCGGAGGATTCCCTGCGGCAAGGAAATGGAGAGCATGCAGAAAAGCAAGAAGCATTGACGGAATAAAATATGTCATCTGCAATGCGGATGAGGGTGACCCGGGAGCATTCATGGATAGAAGCCTTCTGGAGGGTAACCCTCATCAGGTGATAGAAGGTATGATAATTGGAGCTTATGCGATAGGTGCTACACATGGCTATGTGTACGTAAGACACGAGTATCCCCTTGCGCTCGAAAGAATCAATCATGCTATAAATCAAGCACGTGATGCAGGTTTGCTGGGAGAACATGTCCTCGGCTCCGGGTTCAATTTCGATATAGCAGTAAGCCAAGGTGGTGGGGCATTTGTCTGTGGCGAATCGACTGCGCTGATGGCTTCAATCGAGGGAAAAATTGGTGAACCAAGAGAAAAGTATATACATACGGCGGTACGCGGTCTGTACCGGCGGCCCACGAACCTGAACAACGTCGAAACATGGGCAAACGTTCCAATCATAATAAACGAAGGCGCCGAAAAATACGCAAGTCTGGGTACTGAAAGGAGCAAAGGCACCAAAATATTTTCCCTCGTCGGAAAGATCAGAAATACCGGTCTCATTGAAGTCCCCATGGGAATCACGCTGCGCAACATCATATATGAAATCGGTGGCGGCATCACTGGCAATAAACGCTTCAAGGCAGTCCAGACAGGTGGACCTTCCGGAGGCTGCATTCCCGAATCGCTCCTTGATCTTCCAGTTGACTTCGAGCACTTGACAGAAGCGGGATCTATGATGGGTTCTGGCGGCATGATAGTGATGGACGAGGACACATGCATGGTTGATATTGCGAGGTACTTCCTCGAATTCCTCGGGGATGAGTCATGCGGTAAGTGTACCCCCTGCCGGGAAGGTCTTAAACACATGGCGGAGATAGTAAGGGAAATATGCGAGGGAAAAGGAACAATGGAGCAACTCGAAGCGCTTGAGGAACTCGCTACAGTGGTCAGGGAAACCTCCCTGTGCGGTCTCGGGCAAACCGCTCCCAATCCACTCCTTTCAACCTTAAGGTATTTTCGTCAGGAATATGATGAACATATCAACCTCAAAAAATGTCGCGCTGGAGTTTGCCGGGCGCTAATTTCTTATCGGATAGACCCTGAAAAGTGCACGGGCTGCATGAAGTGTTTGAAAAAGTGTCCTGTTGAAGCAATATCAGGTGAAAAAAAAGAGCCTCACCAGATAGACCCAAGAAAGTGTGAGAAGTGCGGCGTTTGCTTTGAAATCTGCTCGTATGATGCTGTCATAAGGGAGTGATAGCGTGGTTACTTTTGTGCTTGATGGACAGAAAGTATCAGCGGAAGAAGGCTGGACAATACTCGACACGGCGAGGCACTACGGCGTGGAAATACCCACACTCTGTTATGTGGAGGGCTTGACTCCTTACAGCGCATGCAGGATATGCGTTGTTGAACTTATCCGCGGCAAGCGCTCAAGGCTTGTCGCCTCCTGCTCATGCCCCGTTGAGGATAGCGTGGAAGTCAGGACGAAATCGGAGAGAGTAATCAAAGCCCGAAAAGTGCTAATTGAACTGATGCTTGCCTCCGCTCCAAACTCAAGGCGCCTTCAGTGTCTTGCATCGGAATATGGAGTCACGAAAATTAGATTCAAATCTTATGACAGGGGCTGCATTCTTTGCGGCTTGTGCGTTAGGATGTGCAAAGAGCAGATGCGGGGTGGCGCGATAGGATTCTCAGACAGAGGGATTGATCGTCAGGTTTCAATGCCTTTCCACAAAACACCTGAAATATGTCGAGAATGCGGCGCATGCCTTTATATATGCCCGGTTTGCGAGTTGCCATGCAATGGTCCTTTAAAACCAGGAGAATTGTGCAACGCATGTCTGGACACGATAAGGATTGACCCATTTCCATCTAAATGAAGAAGGAGGAGTAATTATGTCGATGACAAAACCCAACAGGTCAGCCGCTACGCTGTCTAAAAACAGAACTCCTGAAAGTGTGAGTCCATTCAGCGGCATGTGCGCAACCTGTGTGGATGGCTGCATTGGAATGTGCGAAATAGGGAAGTCTGCGATCAGGGGGCCTGAATGCCTCTATCCACAGCCTTTCGGGATAATGACCGCGGCATCCGAAAAGGATTACCCCGTTGATTTTTCTCATTTCAACATAATGGGAAGCGCTGTTGGAGCATACGGTATTGAAGCCGACAGCGAGCACGCCATTTTTACCAAGGTCAATCTCGAGACGCAAATCGGAGATAGAAATCCAGTAAAACTGAAGCTGCCCATCATCATACCAGGCCTGGGTTCAACTGATGTAGCCAGAAGAAACTGGGACGGGCTCGCCGTGGGCGCGGCCATTTCCGGGATTATTTTAACGGTTGGTGAAAATGTCTGCGGTATGGATGAAGAAGCAGTTATCAAGAATGGAAAAATAATGAAATCGCCCGACATGGAAAGGAGGATAAAAACATTTAGAGACTGGAAAATAGAAGGTTACGGCGATATCGTTGTCCAGTTCAATGTTGAGGACACCAAGCTGGCTGTTCCTGAATATGTTATCCAGTCTCTCGGTGTCGAAACCGTTGAGCTCAAGTGGGGTCAGGGCGCAAAAGACATTGGCGGGGAGGTCAAGCTCAAGAGTCTTGAAAAAGCCAGAAGTATGAAAAGCAAGGGCTATATTGTACTTCCTGACCCCGATGACCCCGAAGTTGTGGAAAACTTCAAGCTGGGTGGAATAAAAGAGTTCGAAAGACACTCAAGAATTGGAATGGTTACAGAAGAGAGCTTTGCCAAGTCAGTCGAGATGCTCCGCAATCTGGGCGCAAAGCGGGTTTTCTTAAAAACAGGAGCCTATCGTCCATCTGACCTTGCCCGTGCAGTGAGATACGCATCTGACAACCGAATTGACCTTTTGACGATTGATGGCGCAGGCGGTGGGACAGGAATGAGTCCCTGGCGCATGATGAATGAATGGGGAATACCAACTGTGGAACTGTGCAGCCTCGCTTATCAGTATGTCGATTACCTCGCAAAGCAAGGAAAATACGTGCCTGACCTTGCTTTTGCTGGTGGCTTTACTCTTGAAGATCATATGTTTAAGGGGCTTGCGCTGGGAGCTCCCTATGTAAAGGCCATAGGCATGGCAAGAGGTTCTCTCGCAGCTGCCATGGTTGGCAAAACAGTTGGCTCAAGAATAATGGAAGGAGACCTCCCTGTTTATATCGAGCGATTTGGCACGACCATGGATGAAATATTCATATCTGGTTTCCACCTTAAGCAGAAATACGGACCTGACTTCGAGAAGCTTCATCCCGGTGCCATCGGAGTTTATACCTACTATCAAAGGCTTGCGCAGGGCTTGAGACAGCTCATGTGCGGGGCTCGCAAATTCGCGCTTCAATACATTACTCGAGATGACATTGCCGCTTTGACGCAAGAAGCCGCCGAAGTCTCGGGTATTCCCCATGTGACACAACTCGACAAAGAAGAAGCATGGGAGATACTCACGAAGTAAACTACAAATTGGTTCATCAGTAAAATGGAGCGGTTAAAGCCGCTCTTTTTTCAATCTATCGCCTCGCACATAAGAACCAAACGTCTCCGGGTAGTTATATTATCAGATTATTATTCGATTCTTCGCAAAACCCGACAGGCTTCTTGGATCAGTTAAAATTCATGCATTTCATAAAAAAACCAGCTCACGTATTCACTAAAAATAAAACAGGAGCAAATTAATAACTCAGGTCATGCAATAGCTTTTCGAACCATTCCTCACCCTGTTCTTCAAAAGAGCCAAATTTAAATCTCCAGTTGTCACCATTCGCAGCCGCAACATATTTTCTGCCTTTTTTTGAATAACAGTAGAGGAGCGCTTTGTTTTTACCAGCTTTTTCTATATAAACAACCTCCGGCGTCCTTCCCGGTCCGTCCCTAATATCTAGACTCTCATCTATTTCAAGCAGCTTTCTCGCCTTCATGCCAGAGTAACTGTTTTTATTATGGATGTAGTATATTCTTGCCACTTCTACGACACCTATAAGATTGTCTTTGGCAGCACCGCCGTGCTTTCTGAACGCGATCCCCCACGCGAAAAATATCACCACTAACGCAACAGGCAATAAAATCCCGACGATCCCAAGAGTAAGCCCAGCCGCAGCACACAAACCGCCCCTCAGGTACCCTTCAGAACGCTCGATATCCCTTCTTGCTATTAAAGCAAAAAGAATCGCGAATATCGCGCCAAGTACCGGAGCGAAACTCAAAGCACCTATTCCAAATATCAGGGAAGCGACCGCCCAACCACTTGTTTTCGGCTTTTTCCTTCCTCGAATCTTACCAGTATCCATCCGGAGCATATCCCGCTCATCTGAACGTGCGACGCCGGAAGAAACAATTTTATCCCCGTTTCCCCTCATTTCATCTTCGATAAGTGAAGCTGTTTTCTTGATCCTTATACCGCAGTTAGGACAAAAATCGTCCCGGGCTTCTACTTCGGTTCCGCATTTCACGCAAAACAACAATAACCCCCGCTTTGTGTTAAAACCTCGCAAGGTGATGCTCGCAGACGCCAAACGCTTTATCTACCCTAATGATCTCGTTGCCCGACGCCCTAACCTCACCGCTGAATTCCCCGAAAGGTTGGTGGAAATCAGACATGATCACACCCAGATTTATCTTTCCTCTCCGCTCCCCCAATGGACTGAAAGTCAATT
>JACVIW010000027.1 GCA_015711695.1 Candidatus Geohydrothermomicrobium daggyaiense | reverse complement strand
ATGTCAGGCGGTCTTTCTCGAGCGGTCTTATACCCAACATAGTTCACGGCTCGTTTGACGCCTCGCTCCTTTTGATTGACTATAGAAAAATGCTCGCGATCTGCTTCTGTTGCGATTGCTGCTGCGCCTTCAGGTCAAACATGAAAGGAGGCCCCGTCTCTTACCGAGATCGAATCATGAGAATTCCAGGCTCTTCCATGAGGGGAACGGGTAACTGCGAACACTGCGGACGCTGCGAGAGAGCTTGCTTTCTTGGCGCTGTACACGTTACGGAAGAAGGGCCGGTATTCTCAGAATTCTGTAAGTGTTGTGGTAGATGTGCAATGGAATGTCCAGCGAATAACATCGAGCTCGTGCTGGATCCTGCAGTTGATTTCAAGGAACAAATCTTAAGAAGAATTTCCTCCAGGACAAAAATATAAGAATTAAGAAGGATAGTCAGCCTGTAAGCCGGATTCTGTACCGCACACCTGAATGCGCGGTGGTGGCCATCTATCTGGGACCCGGGTTACCCCGGGCCTCAAGCTGCCAACCCGGGAGTCAAACGCGGCGGGCAACCGCTCCTCCCCTATTCGGCATCGCTCCGGGTGGGGCTTGCCAAGCCGGCCCGTCACCGGACCGCTGGTGGTCTCTTACACCACCGTTTCAGCTTAACCACCAATCGCAGAGTTACTCGCCAATTGGTGGTCTTTTCTTTTCTGTGGCGCTTTCCGTCGGGTCACCCCGCCTGGACGTTATCCAGCACCCTGCCCTGTGGAGTCCGGACTTTCCTCAGGAAGCACTTCGCTCCCCGCGACCACCCGGCTGACTATCCCCGCTCTTATTTTACCATCAAAACTCACAGATAACACGGAATTTTTGAATTGATGCGGTTTTAGTGAGGACATAAGGTAAATCACTTCTCACATTGAGAGTTTCTCTGTAAGATTCTATACGATGAGAATTACCGTTTTAGACCCAGATGTTAGAAAACTCTTCCAGGTAGTTAATTACGGGGCTCGATGCAAGATCAATCGTGAGCCCGAAGATATTGGACAGCGGGATTCCGGTAACGGTTTAGATTATCATTACGATTGGTCAGCCATGCCTTGAACCAATTATCGTACTATCACCTGCAATAGGAGTTGCTTCTTCGAACCACTGCGTGCATCTTCGCTGTACGTCAATGAGTGACTCGCCGCCAGGAACCAGAACCGAAATAATGGGTTACCCGTTTTATAAGTAAGTAACCGTCCCCCATCGCAATCGCTTTAAAGTACAGCCTATCCCATAACCGCAAATCCGCCTCGCCAGGGCGCTTATCAACTTTTCGCTCAATCCCTCTTTGTCTACCGATTAATTCGTCCAGTTCAAAAATCTTGAAAGCGGACTTGAATAAAGAAGATTTGCAAGCTCACCCACCAATTTTCAGACTACCTTAAGAGATTGCTCCCGCCGAAAATCATCCAGCATCACATCGGCTGTTCTGGGAAAAATGCCTTGAGCGTGCCACGCTGTTCTTCCATGCATCAAAAATGTTTTATGCTCAAAATTACCCACGCTATCAGCCTCAAAACTTACGCGCGAACAGAAGAAATTATAGACAGGATACTGAGGCGGCTTGCTACGCAAGAGAGATAGTGTTTTAAAACAGAAGAAATTTCTTGATTGTCAGATAAGCAGGTAGTAGTATAATACTCACCAGTCAAAATAACCGACTATTTTTGGGGTGTCTGAGCAATGGCGGATTATGACGTAATCGTGATAGGGGCCGGCGTTGGAGGTCTTTCAACAGCCGCGCTATGTCAAAAAGCTGGGATGAAAACTCTCGTAATAGAGCAGTCCAACAGGATCGGAGGATGCTGCTCAACATTCGAAGCGGAGGGTTTTCATTTTGATGTAGGAGCGAGCGTTGTAGAAGCTCCACAGGCTTTCAATGAACTTTTCAAAAGGCTTGAACTGAACATCGATGACTATATTCCTTTCTACAAAGTTGATCCGCTTTATGACTACTGTGACAACACCAGAGGAATAAGATTTGCGATCCCGACCTCAATCGAGGGAACCGCGGAGGTCATAGCTCAATTCTCACCTGAAGACGCAAAAGCATTTATAAAATTCGCAAAAAAATACACACCGCGCATCAAGGCGCTAATGAATCACTTTTTCTTTGCCCCAAGCCAAGGGTTTACCGACATTATCAGGTTAGTCCGGAAATACCCTGGCGTCATCCAGGCGCTACCGATGTTTCTGACCACCCACCAGAAAATAGTTGCCCGATACTTTAAAAATCCGGATGTCCTCGCCTCAATGGCTTTTCAATCATTTTACGCCGGACTTCCGCCCGATCTTTGCGCAGGTCTTTACGCTATCGTCGGTCTTGTCGAGCACGAGGGTATTTTCTATCCGAAAAACGGCGGAATGATAGGCATTCCAAACGGGATCAAGAAAGCATTCAAGGAAATGGGAGGAGAGTTGCGTCTAAACTCCCGCGCGGTCAGGGTGATTGTGGACAGAGGTATCGCCAGAGGGGTCGAGTTATGGGACGGTACCGAAATCACTTCCAGAAACGTCGTTGGCGCTATTAATGCGAAGAAACTATATATCGACATGATTGGCAGGGAGCACATTCCATGGTACGTGTGGCGCGGTATTAACTCGATGAAACTTTCAATGCCCTGCCCTATGGTATATCTGGGAATAGACTACGAGCCACCCCTGCGTGCGCATCATACTCTCACGCTCACGGATCCCAGAGTTATGAACGATTACTGGAGCGAGTACTATCTCAAGGGCAAGCTCTATGAAAAAGACGGCGAGCCGGAAGTTATGGGTCTTATCTCATGGGCGTCAAAGATAGACCCCCGACTCGCGCCTGAGGGCAAACACGTCATCACTCACATGGGACTTGCTCCCTATAACCTTGCCGGTAACGACTGGGACAGGCACAAGCAAAAGTGGATAGATCAGGCGATAAAAACTATAGAGAAGTACATAATACCTGACCTTTCGAAACACGTCGTTTACAGGGATATGGCTACCCCGAAGGACCTCGAGAGAATGCTACTCCATCCCGGTGGAGCTGTTTACGGAATCCAGACTGACCTATCGCATATGTCGGTGTTCAGGCCGGCGAACAAATCTAAATGCATTGAGAACCTTTATCTCGCCGGCGCTTCGACAAATCCCGGCGGAGGGGTTTGCACGGTCATAGCAGGTGGAATCATAACGGCTAGCCTTATTGAGAAATACTCAAAGTAAGCGAGTTTTAAATTCAGTTTACCGGAAGTCTGGAAAGAGCGTGAAAAATTTTCAGGAATTCAAAAGTAACAGGCAAACGGCAGCGGGACATAAACCTTTGCTTGAAGCAATTGGAAAAGCCCGAAAAGCGACACGAATTAGCGCGCGTTAAAAAGAAGAAAGGAGACCACGTGAGAAGGCGGCTGTTTTTCCTCGCCATTCTGGTTATCGCTATATACTGGCTATTGACACATAGAGACCCCTCGGACTGGCGCTACCCGAAGATGCTACTTACAGAAATCCCAAAGATGCCATTCAGATATTTCGTCTAACAGATTTACCCGGATTACGTTTAAGAAAGTGCGTGTTACAACCAAAAACAATATGGAAATATAAAAGAGTTTCATATGCTTGTAAGAATTCGGGTACGTCAATGATGAAAACGCTTAAAGAAAAAGAACTCGAGCCATTTTTTAATCCAAAAAGCGTCTGTGTAGCTGGTGCCTCTAAATCAGGATGGAAGCTTGGCAATGTTGTCATAAGTAACATGCTTAGGTTCGGTTACGGCGGAAAGATATTTCCACTTCACCCCGATGGTGGGGAATTGATGGGATTTAGAGCATATCCTTCTTCGCTTGAAATCGATGAGAATGTTGACCTTGCTATTGCGGTAATACCACGGGACACAGTGCCAAGCTTCGTGAAAGAATGCGGTGAAGCTGGCATAAGAAACATTGTTGTATGCGCGGCCGGGTTTTCTGATTGCGGTGCAGTGGGCGCAAAGCTTGAATCGGAAATCTTACGATCAGCAAGAAAGTATGGTATCAGGATACTCGGCCCCAACAGCGTTGGAACAATCAACACACACGGGAAATTCGCCACTTCACTTTTGACATTGGATGTTCTCGAGAAAGGAAACGTTTCCATAGCGGCGCAAACCGGTCTTTTCCAGGCAGGCTATGAAAGAATGTTCGCGTCCCTCGAAAACCCGGGAATCAGCAAGGTTATAAGTCTTGGAAATAAGGCAGACATAGATGAAATCGACGCGCTTAAATATTTTGAGAACGACAGTACAACTCATGTAATCGGTATATACACTGAAGGAGTAAAGGACGGTCGACATTTCATCAATGTTGCAAAAAGGATATCAAGAAGAAAGCCGTTGGTCGTTTTAAAAGGTGGCAGATCATCCGCTGGGGCGTCATCTGCATTCGGGCACACTGGATCCCTTTCGGGACCTCAAGAAATATTCTCTGGCGCGCTCAAGCAGGTGAGCATAATTCCAGCAAATTCTATAAACGAGCTGATATGGGGCATTAAGGCTCTCTCGTTATGTCCTCCAGCTAGAGGACAGGGAGTGGGGGTCGTCTCGATCACTGGCGCCGGGTGCGTGCTATCCGCGGATTGCCTTACCGAGGCCGGGCTTTGCATACCTGAATTGAGCTTGAAGACACTTGAAAGGATTGAACGCATCACACCCTCCTATTTTAAAGTCTCTAACCCCGCTGACATATGGGCGGCCGTTGAAACAGGGGGGATCGGGGAGGCATTCAGAATTTTCCTTGACGCGTTTGCGTCTCAAGATAACATCGACATATTAATCGCTATAACTACTCTTGTGCCCGAGTCAACATTTGAAGCTGAGGAGGTCTTCGGAGAATTAAAATCCTCTTGTCAGAATAAACCATTAATCGCAACAGTTCTTGGGGCAAAACCTGAAGAATATTGGCAGTGGAGCAAGCCGCTCGAGAGGATAGGAATACCTGTTTATGATTCAATCGAAGGCGCGGTGTATGCGGCAAAATCGCTAAGTCTCGCGGGAAATCCCATCCGGGAAAAGCGGGAGAGTCCCGCTTATGTCAAAACAGAAGGGTAATTTTGCTTACGCAGGGAGGGCATTATGGAAAGAAAGCATATCGATGAATTCAAATCACTTCTTGGAGAAAAAAACGTAATCACCGATAAGGAATTCCTGAAGAGATTCTTTGAGACGCTTCCCCGGGATGCAAATATTACGGTTCTGAGGCCTCCAACACACGAGCAGCTCGGCCTTGCCGCTAACTATGCCTACGAACACGACATCCCGATGTTCACTTACAGGAGAGGTTTTCTTAACGAAGAAGTAGCGAAATCAGACGGTTTGCTGATTGACCTCACCGCGATGAACAAAATAAGAAGGATAGATGAGCCAAATCTTCTCGCTTTTGTGGAATACGGGGTCACTTTCGAGGAAATGAAAAAAGCCCTCGATCCAATGGGGCTCAGAATTCTCATGCCAGCAGCGGCAACCTCTCCGTCAATTGTAAGATCATACGTTGACAGGGATGTCATTCTGGCTAATGGGAGCACGAGACCTTATCAGATAAG
This sequence comes from Candidatus Geohydrothermomicrobium daggyaiense, assembly GCA_015711695.1. Taxonomy (GTDB): domain Bacteria; phylum Actinomycetota; class Geothermincolia; order Fen-727; family JACVIW01; genus Geohydrothermomicrobium; species Geohydrothermomicrobium daggyaiense. Next base: position 9,299 of record JACVIW010000027.1, on the reverse strand, counting down.
CATTTTTCATGCGATCCTCGCCGACGGGAGGCTCTGGATGAGCGGAAACGACCAGCTGACGCCCGACGGTCACAGTGAATTTCGAGAGGATTTCGGTCCAATGTATTCATATTTTTTTCACGCAAGCGAGGATATCTTTGGAATGCCTTATGCGGGAAAGGTTTTTATTTATAAAAGGTGGGAAAAGAGAAAGGTCTCAGCTCATGGTTTCAACGACTTTGATAGCGCGATTAAGGCTGCATACGAGGCATCCCGCCACGACCAGGTCTTTGAATGTGTGGTAGCCGACAGAAAATACCTCTCTGTTCTTGTCTCCAAATCGAGCGACGAGGCGGAACAAACCGCCCCGAAGCTTGCCCCATGGAATGTGATCTTCGGATTTGACAATCACGAAAAACTCGTTGAAATCTGGGACAGACAAACAGCTCAAATATGCAGGAGATATGGCGCGGTTGAAACTTGGGACGAATTATCGTCGATAATGCTCGAGAAATTCGAATATCCATGGTACATAAGGGACCGGGACCACTACAGGGGTTTCACTGAGACGATCGAATATTATGCATTTTCGAGCAAAGCGGCCGCGCTTTTTGACGAAGTTGACTCTATGTTTAAGGATTACGAAAAGGGACACGTTGCAATTCCATCCTATTACGGCGCCGCTTTCTACTGCGAAACTGATATTTACTGCGACAAGAATGACCCGGACCTCGAGCGTCTCTGGTACGAAGCTTACGTAAAAATTCTGGACAGGGGAGCGCATGTGGGAAGACCCAGAGGACGTGCGGCGGAATTGATATACGAAAGAATGGATCCGGAAAACATAAGGATGATTAAGAACCTCAAGCGAGTTCTCGATCCTAAAGGTCTTTTGAATCGTGACCAGTTAATCAAGGGGGTGTGAGCCTTGGAAAAAAAGATAACCAGGGTCAGGGAGAAACTCACCGATTACCGGGATGACTACTGGGTGTGCGGCAAATGTAAAATGTGCCAGTCAATAAATGTCCAGAAGGTATCCAGCGCGAGGTTTTCTTATAACTGCCCGTGCGGGACTAAGTACCGCTTCGAGTCCTATTACGCCGCTGGTATGCTCGAGATTGCCCGGGCAATAACGAATCTTGAGTATGAACCAACCGAAATGACCGCGAAAATAATATATTCGTGTAATCTCTGCGGGCTCTGTCAAGAAATGTGCTTTCCCTTAAAAAGCCTGCATCCCACCAAAATAATCCAGTTGATGAGGGAAAAAGCGGTCCTCGAAGGATGGGGACCTCTCCTTGCTCATAAGAAGATGATTGAGGACACCGAGAATAAAGACAATCCATGGGGACTCGAGCCCGGATTTAAAGGTGAAGCTGTTTCGGGGAAAGGCATTAAGAACATTCTCGAGGAAAAATCGGAGAACCTTTTCTTCGTCGGTTGCGCGCTCGCATCCACGCCGGAAGGACAGAAAAGGCTTGACTCAGCGCTGAAAATTCTTACCGCCTGCGGGATAGATTTCGGAGTGCTGGGGCAAAATGAACCGTGCTGTAGAAGTTTCACCCTCGCTGTTGGTGATCGCGATTCTTTCGAGGATAAAGCTGCCGAAAATATCGAACTGTTCAAATCGACCGGCGCGAAATCGATTATCACATCCTGTCCGCACTGCCTGCAGGTTTTCAGAGACGAATATGGCATGTTTCTGGACATACCGGTGCTTCATATAACCGAGGTCATCGCTAATGCTGTGGAAAAGAAATCTCTCACACCGTCAAAAGAGGTGAAAATGAAAGCTGCTTACCACGACCCCTGCATGCTCGGCAGATGGTGCGAAATATACGAGCCGCCGAGAAAAGCGCTTTCCGCGCTTGGCGGCCTCGAGCTACTCGAGTTTGAGAGAAACCTTGAAAACTCATGGTGCTGCGGAGCGGGTGGGGGTGTTCCACTCGCCGATAGTGAACTTGCCTCATGGACTGCGGAAGAAAGACTCATTGAGGCTCGCGCCGTGGGCGCCGATGTTCTCATCACCGCATGTCCTCACTGTTACAGTCAATTCTCGCAAAACGGCAAAATGCCCGTGTACGACGTCTGCGAACTGCTCGCGATGAGTCTGTAAGGGGGAGATTTTGATGCAGGGAAAAGACCTTCAGAAGGACCTTAAAGAAAGAAAAATCATCAAAGTTCCGGTGAAACACGAAATCGAACCCACCCACAACCGCCCCGAAGACCTTCAAAAAGCGTATGAGGCTTTGAAAGAATCACTTGGAGAAGAGTGGGTCTCAAACGACATAAACATAACCGTGGCGTACGCAAGAGATCAATCGGTCACGCCGATGAATCATCCACATATCGTTGCTCTTCCGGGATCAACCGATGACGTCATCCAGATTATGAAGATAGCGAATGAATACAGCATAGATGTGATGCCTTACGGCACAGGGCTTAACACACTCGGGATGACCATTCCACCTTACGGGGGCATCCTCTGCGACCTGCGCAGAATGGACCAGATATTTGAGATAGATGAGGAAAACATGTTCTGCACTATCGGCCCTGGCGTTACCTTTGCTCAACTGCAGACCGAAACGCTGAAGCGTGGCCTCAGGCTCATAAATCCCTCTACAAGTGCCAACGCCTCCGTGGTTTCAAACATAATGATGGGAAATATCTCGACGCTCGCAAACAAATACGGTGTGGGACTTGACCACATCATAGGTTATAAAGTTGTTTTGCCTGAAGGTAAATTGATGATCTGCGGACCAAAAGCTTACGGAGCCGACAACGCGCATCTTCCTGGGCCGGGTCCCGATGTGCGCGCATTTTTAAGAGGGTCGCTCGGAACCATGGGAATTGTGACGGAACTTACAATAAGGCTTTATCCTGAGCCAAACGAGGTCAAACTTGTTGTCCCTATATATGACGGAGACGACTGGAGCCATATCGCGCCAGCTTTAAGAGCAATAAGCCAGCGCAACATCGCTATTGAAAACGCTTATTTCCAGAACACATACATGGGTATATTTATGGGCGAAACAAACCTTGAGTCATCCAAACTTATACCGCTTCTGCCACGCCATTATGTCGTTCCGGTCATGGGGGGAATGACAACGGAAGAAGTTGAGGCAAAAGCGGCAGTGTCCGAGGAAGACATAAGAAAGGTGGCTCCGGAGTTCGATTTCATGGACTGGGAAGTTGTTGAATCCATAAGCGAGGGCAGAATTCTCGGGATAGACAAGTTCACTAAATTCTTCCGGGAATCTGTTCGTGTCCAGCGTGTGAAAGGGAGTTTTTTCGTGGGTTTCGGTCTTGACCATCTCGATAATCTCGTCGAGATAAACAAGCAAATGATGAAAGCGATGACTACTCAGGTTGGCTCTGATGACAATGTTTTTTCAGCCGATATGATAGCTACATACTTCCAGCCATACGATATGGGAAGACTCGGGTTTATAGAGTTTGACATTTTCATTGACCAGTCAAACCCGGAGGACTCGCTGAGAACAATCACGGGCACTCTCGCCGCGATGATTCAGTCTTTCAAGCTGGGTTCAGGCGCGTGCTTCGGTATTTGGCCACTTATCGAGGGCGCCGGCGCTTTGCATGAACTGATAGGTTTCATATACCCGCAGGCAGGCTCGTATGTGGACACCTTTAGGGCGATGAAGATGATTTATGACCCAAATAATATATGCAACAGGCGCTGGGAATACGATACCCTGAGAATTAAAAAAGTCGCGCTATGATGCTCCTGAAGATGCAGAATAGTACCCGGAATTGTCCATTTGTTTTTGGCGATTAGCCTGAAAAAACAGAGTATTTTCTTTAAGTTAAAAAAGCTATAACAAGGAGGTTTTAATGGCTGATTACGATGTAGTAGTTATCGGGGCTGGATGTGGAGGAATCAGTGCGGCGGCTATTCTCTCCAGTCAGGGAAGAAAGGTTTTAGTTCTTGAGCAAAGCCCCAGAGTCGGCGGTTGCTGTTCGACCTTTGAGAGAGACGGTTTCCACTTCGATATCGGGGCCTCCATCGTTGAAGTAATATACCCGATTGAACTCGCCTTCAAAATGTGCGGAGCTGATTTTCATAAAGAAGTTGACTTAATTCCATGTGACCCCATCTACAGTTACATTTTCAGAGATGGCTCGAAAATAAACTACCCTCTCTCCATAGACGAGACAGCGAAGGTAATTTCTTCGATATCCGAAGAGGATGGAAAAAAGTGGTTTGAGCTAGCCGATTATTTCGCGGAGCTTATGAAACAAACCATCGAAGCTTTCTTCACTAACCCCGCGAACGGGTTTTTCGACATGATCAGGATGATCCGCAAGAATCCAAAGATCTTGAAGTTCATGCCCCTGTTCTTCACCAGTTATCAAGACGTTATCGAAAAATACTTTAAGGACGAGGTAGTGAAGCAGACCATGGCATTTCAATCATTCTACTGCGGACTCCCCCCTGAACTTGCTCCTGGATTCATCGCGCTTATACCTTATTCAGAACACGAGGGAATCTACTATCCCCGTGGAGGAATGATAGCCATACCCGAAGCTTTCAGAAGAACAGGCGAGAAGATGGGAATGGAGGTCAAACTTAACACCCGGGTTATCCGGGTAATTGTCCGAAACAGGGAAGCATGCGGCGTTATGCTTGATGATGGGACCGAGATAAGCGCGGATGTGGTCGTTTCTAATGTTAACGCGAAGAAGCTTTATGGCGAACTTATAGGCCTGGAGAATTTGCCGGCCCTTGCGAGATTCGGGGTTAAGAGCTACGAACCTTCGATTTCTTGTCCGATGGTTTATCTCGGCATAGACTACAAACCACCTTTAGAGGCTCACCACAGTCTAACAATCGGACCGCTCGAACTCATGAACGACGCATGGTGGAACGTATTGAAACCCGGTCTTCTCCCCGATGAACCTTTTGGCCTTATTTGCTGGCCAACCGAATCTGACCCATCACTCGCTCCCGAAGGTCACCACGTGCTAAACATCATGAGCTTAGGTCCCTATCAACTTAAGGATAAAAACTGGGATGAGGTAAAAGAACAATACGTCGAAAACCTCATAGAGTTCCATTCCTCCTTCTCAATTCCCGAATTGAAAGATCACGTCGTCGTCGCTGAATGCGCAACTCCTCTTGACTTCGAACGTCAGCTTCTATCGCCGAAAGGTGCAATATACGGTCTGCAAATGGACCTACCCCATCAAGCGGTATTCAGGCCTTGCGCAAAATCAAGAAGCATCAAACATCTGTATCTGACTGGCGCTTCCACCCATCCAGGGGGAGGCGTTCCATCCGTCATCGCATCCGGGGTTATTGCGGCTACACTCATTGATAAGTACGAAAAATGAAACATCAAGCTCATAATAAATCAAGGAGGTTTGTTTTATGGTTAAGAAACTCATACCCATTATTCTCATTGCGGGAACGGCTTTTCTGGTAATGAAATACGTAAAAGCGCCGGAATCAAAAAAAAGGTTTATCAAACACCTTGTGGTACAGATTCCCTATCTTCCCGGAAGATATTATGCATAACGGATGATCAGTTTCGAATTTTTCCAATAAATGTGTTTTGTTCCTTTTATAGAGTGAACTTTACGCTCTCTTGCTTGATATATTACCAGGGGAGGAAGCCGCTATGAGTGATTACGATGCGATTATTATCGGGGCGGGACTTGGCGGTCTTGCGTGCGGTGCAATCCTTGCCAGAAGCGGCGTAAAGACCCTTATTTTGGAACAATCAGGAAATACAGGAGGTTGCTGTTCTTCCATACAGCATGACGGATTTACTTTTGACATTGGTCCAAGCGTGGTTGAGTTCAAATGGGTGTGGGATATACTCTTCGAAAAACTCGGCAGGAAAACTGCTGATTATATTGATTTTATTGAGATAGATCCCATTTACAGTTTCATAACCTCCGATGGCAAGCGATTCTCATATCCCGCAGACCTAACAAAAACGCGCAAAACCATAGAAACGCTTTCCCCTGATGATGTCAAAGGCTGGGACAAATTCGTAAGAATCGGCTCCGGGATGTCGGAGATATTTTTCAAAAGCAGCATGTTCACCCCGATGATGACACTTCGAGACATGATGATCTTTGGGATTAAGAATCCCTTACTATCGTTAAAATTGAAATACGTTTTTATAAATTTCGAAAGCGCACTTAAGGGTTTTTTTAAGTCTGAAGCAGTCAGAGCGTCTATGGGAATGCATGCTTACTACCTCGGGCTTCCTCCCGCCTTATGTCCTGGTTACGCAGTTTTTCTCTGCTACACAGACCACGAAGGTGTACACTACCCGAAAGGAGGAATGGGTTCCATACCAAAGGGTATCGAAAAAGCATACAGGGAAGAAGACGGGGAGATAAGATTTGGTGAAAGGGTAATTAAAATAATTACCGATAAGAACAGAGCAGCGGGAATCAGAACCGCGTCGGGCAAAGAGATTACCTCGCGCGTTGTCATTTCCAACATTAACGCGAAAACATGTTATCTTGACCTTATAGGCCGTGATTATCTTCCGCGCTGGGCTGTAAAAGCAATGGAAAGTTATGAGTATTCATTCGCAAACCCCAACCTCATGCTCGGGCTCAAAGATCAGATCGGTCTTGACGCACACCATACAGTTTGCCACTCGACAATCGAGGATATGAACAGCGCCTGGTTTGATTATTGCCTTAAAGGCAAAATTCCAAGCCGTGGTTTTTTGCTCTTATCATGTCCAACAATTGAGGACCATTCTCTTGCGCCAGAAAACCACCACTGTCTGAATATCGTAACTGTGGCTCCATACAGGTTGTCCGGAGGGAAAGACTGGGATAGTATAAGGGAAGAATACATAGAGTCGAGAATTGATATCGTAGAAAAGGAATTTCACCTTAACCTCAGGGAGAATATAGTCGCGGCAAAATTAAATACGCCAAAGGATTTCGAGCGAATGCTTCTACAGCCTGAGGGCGCAATTTTTGGAATCCAGTTCGACAACGCAAGTTCAATGATTTTCCGCCCAAGAATTAGATCAGGCGCTATCAAAAATCTTTATCTGGTTGGCTCTTCAACACATCTAGGTGGAGGAACGCCAACAACAACAGCATCAGGAATCCTTGCAGCAGACATGATCCTCCGCGAGGTGTTCTGAAGCCGAACAATTTTTTTGCCGGGGTTAAGTATAAGTTGAACTAATCTCTTCGCCATCTTTTCAAAAAATACTGTATTGTGATACGGTTACATCTCCACGGAAAAAGGAGAAACACGGATGGGAAGAGGAAAGAAAAGTTTCGATTTGTTCACTAAACTCTACCGGTTAAGAAATACCGTATTTAAAATGACCAGATTCCCTATCCTCAGTAGGATTGGCAAGAAAATCATTGAGCCTGAATCTATTACGCTTACTTATATCCCTATAAATGAGAACATAATTCTTCCTGAAAGTTCGGTCGCTCCGATAAGCATCATTGAGCAATTCATAAAGGAAGCCTCTCACCACGTGATTCTCAAAAGGTGTCCCTGCCGCAGTGAAAATAACTGCAAATCGTACGACCCTTATTTCGGGTGCACGTTCCTCGGAGAAGCCGCAAAGGAGATAGACCCGGAAGTTGGGAGACACGTGAGTGCCGCAGAAGCGTTAGCTCATTTGCGAGAAGCAACCAAAACTGGACTCGTGTCAGTAGTTGGAAGCTTTAAGGGAGATGCGCTTATGCTCGGGGTCAAGAATCACCAGAAACTGATGACCATCTGCCATTGCTGTCCCTGCTGTTGCATTAGCGGATCGATAATTCACGCATCGCGCGAATCGAGGGATCTTATCGCAAGACTCGAGGGACTGAACGTCCGGGTTAACGAGTTATGCAACGGGTGTGGGATTTGCGTTGATGCATGCATATTCAAGCAGGCAACCATTGTCAACGGCAAGGCTCAAATTGGCGCGGAGTGCAAGGGATGTGGAAGATGCGCGACAGCCTGCAAACGAAGCGCCATCGATATTTCCATTGAAGATCCTGCTTGGATGCAAAAGTGCATTGAAAGAATCAAAAGCAGAGTTGATGTTAGTTAGACAGAAATAGTGGACGACCCTTTACTCTTTTCAAAGCCTTTCAATCGCTCCGGTAACAACATGACCGACATTATTTGCCAGGTCGCCAACCCTCTCAAGGTTTGTTAGTGTATCGAGAAAAATGACGCCTGCTGCGGGGTCGCATTCACCCGATTTGAGCCTGTTAATATGATTCCTTCTATATCTGCTCGCGAGAAAATCCACCTCATGTTCAAAATCCTGGTAGCGTTTTGCGGCTTCGGAATCCTGATTTTCAAACGCCTCAATTATCCCGCCGTACATTTCAAGAACCTTTTCCACCAGATTATCTAATTCTGCTTTTGCCGTTTCTGTAAACTCAAGGGAATTCTCATGCTTTGAAACAGCAAGATACATTATGTTTTCCGCGTGATCCCCTATTCTCTCTATGTCATTGACCGAATGCATCAACCCCACGAGTCTCCTCGATTGCTCGTCGCCAAGTGGCTCTTCTGATAGCCGAGCAAGGTATTTGGTTACCGACTGAGCCAGACTGTCAACTATTCCCTCCTGTTCCAGAACACCCCTTTTTACCCCTCTTTCCATTTTCTTTAAATAACCTACCGCTGATTCAAGCATGTTCCTCGTGACTTTCCCCATACGCGTAATTTCTTTGGCAGCCATCTCGAGAGCAAGCGAGGGGTTATGGAATATCCTCGGGTCAAGAAATAGGGGATCGCGACTCGGCATAGTCTCCGTACCCTTTCTGATAAATCTGACAAGTTTGACGAAAACAGCGGTAAACGGAAGCCAGACAAGCGTCATTATCGCATTAAAAAGTGTATGTGCCCACGCTACCTGCCTTGCGACATTACTTGGACCGCTTCCGAAAACCTCCGAAATCCATCTCACCAAATCAGGAAACCATTTCAAAAAAGGAAGAAAAACAAGAACACCAGATATATTAAAAAGGTAATGCGCGACAGCAACCCTCTGGGCGGGCAAACTTGTCCCTAGACTCGCCAGGAATGCGGTGATGCACGTTCCAATGTTACAGCCAAGGATTATAGGAATCGCAACTCGCAGCGGATCGACACCCTTTATGGAAAGCGCCCCACTTGCCGCCATCGCAATAACGATACCGGTGGTCGCACTTGAACTTTGCACCAGAGTGGTAATGATAAGTCCAATTAGAAGACCTAAAAACCAGTGAGTACTGAAGCTCTTAATCCATGATTCGAAAGTTCCAGCCTCGGCAAGAGGGCTCATTGCGCTTTTCATCAGCTCCATCCCGAGAAAAAG
>MU158451.1:7333-15089 GCA_015711695.1 Candidatus Geohydrothermomicrobium daggyaiense | reverse complement strand
ACTCAAAAGCTTCCGTTAAGTCCCCCCCCCGAGACGACGTTTCTTATATGCTCGGCAGAAGGCTCCGGATGGCTTACCATTCCGAAACCGCCAGCGTTCGTAACAGCGATCGCGAGCTCCTTCGTGTCATACGGACCCATGGGCGCCTGGATGATGGGATATTTTGCACCGAGCATTTCGCATATTTCCGTTTTGATCATCGTTATCACTCCTTGTCAAAGAGACATTTCCTTTGTGTGAATATATCACTTTTACCATTTCATGATAGTCCTGGCCGGATAAATAACCATAAACAAACAAGACGGTGAGAAGAGTAGAATAGCTGATTCCTTTCCAATTCCCGTTTCAAACTAACAATTTTGGTGTGAAGTTTACGGGAGGGAAGTAAAATGATGAATTACCAAGCCTTGCCCCGGATTGCCAGGTTATTCTTCGCCAAGAAGCATCGGTGGCAGACATTGCGCGTATTAAAGGCCGATTACGTCATGCCCCCCCGACCAGACGCTCCCGTAATTGAAGTACGTTGGTCGCTCAGCTATGATTGATTTTTCAGCCCAGATCGCGACAGACACATCTTTTTCCATTCCAACAGAGCCCGGCACATTGACGGTCACACGGGATCTTCGCGGTAGTGGTATCTCTTTTCTTAAAACTGTGCCGCCTTCGAGAATATATGATACTTCCGCTTTTGTGTCGGAAGAATGGGGGTTTTGCAGGCAAAGCCATTCTTCGAATCCCGATCGAGTCGTTCCTTCCGCAAAATACCAGGACCTCTTTGGTGAGGGAGCACCCATTGCAACATGACCACCGGTCCATTTCCCGCCGTAGTTGAAGTACATCGGACGTTCCACCAGAACTGGACTTGGAGAATCGGCGATGACGGATACGTCCTGCTCCGGCTCGACCACATCGTTGACTTTAATTGTCCTGCGGCTTGTGGCGGGTACACTAACTGTATATTTCCTGCTCGAGCCGTCACCGAGTATGAACGTGAATTTTGCATTGGTGTCAAGATTGAAGGGGTTTTGCACGCAGAGGTAGGTTTCGAAACCAGAACGCGTTGTTCCTTCCGCGAAGTACCATCGCGTCGAAAGTGAAGTTTTTCCAAAAGCGTCATGCCCGCCAGTCCAGCCGTTATAGTTAAAGTACATTGGGCGCTCAGCTACGATCGCTTCTTTCTTGCTTTCAACTACGGTTGACACGTCCTTATCCGCTCCAACCGCGGATTTTACATCCACTGTGGCTCTGCTCCTTGCCCTGACTCTTAAGTGTCCGGTTGTGGAGCTTCCGTCAGACATTATGTATTTGATATCCACATCAGTATCATTGGTTGAAGGGTTTTGAAGAGTTAGATATTCCGAGAAACCGTTTCTGGTTGTCCCCTCCGCGAAATACCAGAGCCTTCTCGGACGAAGTGCTCCAATTGCGTCATGCCCGCCTGTCCAACCGCCGTAATCGAAGTACATTGGACGCTCCGCGATTATAAGTCTGTCCGCCTGAACCTTTGTCGATACATCCTGTCCCGGACCCACTGCCGCCGAGACGTCAACAGTGGCCCGGGAGTGAGCAGGCACTGTCAGATCTTGTTTCTTGTTTTCCCCGGTTTCAAGCATATAAGTAAGCTTTACTTTTGTTGAAAGATTCCCCGGGTTCTGGATACAGATCCATTCGGCGAATCCTTCACGGGTTGTTCCCTCTGCAAAGTAGTATGTAGTTCCGGGAGGTGAAGGGTTTTTCTGCATCGAACAGTAGAGGGCTTGTTTTCCGGATGAGGGATCTGTTCCCCTAAAAGATATGAAAATTCTCATGCTGTTATCCGAAGTTAACTCCGGGTATGGAGCCGCTACTTCGGTTTCGGAAAGAAGCACCGGCACGGTCCAGGCCCCGTTGATCGTCTCAGTGAAATATTTCTTCAACTCATACCATGTTCCGCTGGTGCCGTTATATTTTCCTATCTCGAAAACGCACTGCTGCTCACCCTGATTGTTTTGGTTCAAGGAAAAAAATGTCGCGTGCAAATCAATATGAAGGATATCGGAAGTTTCTGGCACCTTCGAGACGTTAAAAGTCTCTGACCAGTTACCGCCCGAGCGGAGGCGAGAGCGAATCACTCCCACCTCAGGCACGCCTGTTGTAGTGTTAAATCTTTGTTCCTCCCAGGAGACCAGGATGTTTCCTCCGGGCAAACAACTGAGAAATAGCTTTCCTGTGACGTTCATATCCTCACGTTTCAATCTTAAGGGTTTATTGAAATTTTCACCGGGGCTGCAATCCGAATTGGTTGAGTAATAAACTGTATGCTTGTCGGTTGAGTGTGTGACCGGGTCAAGGTCAAACTTGGCGATTGCCACGTGGGCGCGTCCTTTGTGGTCAAGCCGGAAAGCGCCCGATGGTAACATCATTTTATCCCTGTAATCGAGAATAACCTTTTGACTCATAAGCGCATTTCCGGATTCGCGTCTGTATCTAAGTTCGCTGCCCTTGAATATCCAGTTTGCGCCGTCCCACTCATACCGGATGCGCTTAAATAGAAAGTGAAAATTGCCGAACTCATCTACCTTTAATCCAGACAAATTGCCATGCTCTCCAGCGGTTGCTTGCGTGATATTTGAGGGAGAATCATCCCAACCCAGATTTGTATGACGTATTAAATAAACATTTGAATGAGGAGGTTTAGATGCGTCAACCCGAAAAGTGTTCTTTATCGCCAGGAGTTTTGCGGTTTCTGACGCCGGACCGTAATAAAGAAAAAACGCAGTGTAGGACTGGTTATTTTCTCCGGACATAAGTTTTGTCACTCCTGACCACTTACCATCCCTGTTTCTGGCAGCACCGTACAGATCGACCTTGCCAAATTCAGGCGCGATGGCTGAAGTGTGAACCGCATACGTTAGAGCAATTTCTCCCCCGAGCGATGACACGTCTATCAGGGGCCAGTTGAAAAGCAATTTATTCCCTGGAGAAGGCGAATAGTCCCACTGCTTTATTGTCTTTTTGTGACCCCAATCACCGAAGATTCCTTCCGCGAATCCCACTTGCGCCCTCAAAGAGGATGGGGAAGTCTCTTTGTTGAGAACTGTGTGCCACACGCCATATATCTTGCCCTGTTTGAGAATGAAACTCGCTGCCGGTATTGACCAGCTACCGGAGTGCGCGGTTATCTTTATGGGCGAACTCCATGTTCCCCCTCTGGGGCGATAACGGTAGTATATGTTTTCATTTTCATGCTGATACGCTCCCAGATTTCCAGGGGGACTTGATGCGTCCCTTCCCCAGGTCCATTTTGAATACACTACGTGCACGTTATCGTCGAGGTCCACATCCAGGAGCAGGATCTCCGAGCTCTGTTTGCCGATCACCCCGCTAAGATTTACCGGTTTTGACCATACCCCTTCAGAGTACTGTATGTGATAGATGCAGTTCGACCAAACCTCCATAAAGTGCGGTGGATCCGGAGCGACGGAGATATCGGTTATTCTAGATTTCCGGAATAATAAGTGCCCATTGCCCGAAGTGTCTAATAAGGGGAAAACATTGTAATAATTGTAATTGATTTCAGGGTCTGATGAAAGGGAAAAAGCCTTTTTGAACGGAGTCCAGTCGCCGCTACTCCTGATGCGCTTTTGTTGTATCGCGGTTCTTGCGTATTGTTTTCTCCTGGTCTTCAGCGAATCGGGAAGGTACTCATCTGGTATGAGCGCCGGTGTGTTCAACTCATCTGGGTAAGGAGACGGGGAAAAGGATTTTGCGACTTCTGGTGAATAATAGGGACGAAAATAAGGACGAAGTTGAGCTGTATCTTCAGAGCTATCCCCTGGAAAAAAGTCAAACTTCTCAGCGTCATAAGAAACGCCATCCTTTCGGGCATGTGCGTGATAATTCGAGAAATAAGGAATCATAATAACCAGAACAACGACGTAGAAGATAAGGTGAAGGGAGTGCCGTGGGGAAAAGTGTGGAGCGCTCATGTTAATCACTTCCATTCAAGTAAATACGCCCCGCTTCTGCAATGTTCGCCAATTATAGCATAAAGCAAATTGCTGAAGCTCTTACAGAAAAATATTTCATAAAGAGGAAACCGGGCAGGCGAACGACTGCTGCCCGGTTTCAACAGACTTCTCAAAAGATAACTACCTAAATTGGTTCGAAATGGTCAATGTCGGAAAGATTGCCCTGTGGTTCAGGGACCCACACTGCTTTTACCCTCATGCCGATATGGACATCATGCCAGTCATCGACCTGGATTCTTCCGTTGATAAACGTATCCGAACCATCGAGCTTTATCATGCCGGAAACCCTCACTTCGTCTAAAGGATTTCCCCTTACGTCAGCCATTTCAACCGCGAAGCTCACAACTTCTCCAGAATCCTTTACTTCGGCAATTTCATCAATAGGGATATAACATTTCCGACAAAAAGGTGGCCCCGGGACATATACCGTTCCGCAGTTATGGCAGCGAATCCCCAGTATCTTCTTATCTTTCATGCCGTCGGCAAGCAGTTTGATTCCTCTTCCGTCCACTTTATAGTTGTAAGTGGTTACATCCCATGTTGCCTGAACTTGTCTGGTCTCTTCGCCCATTTGAAAAGCCATTACGGATCACCTCCCTTTTTCTAAATTTTTCTCGGGGTATCTGATAATATCATCACAGTGACGTACTGAAACAAACCGCCCCAGCCGTGCGCAAGCGCTTTTTTGACCGTTTTTGGAACCTGGTGTTCTCCTTCGATCTTTCTCATTATCTGCAGAGCGCATTCTGTGGCCCTGTTCATCGCCGAAGAGCCGATTGCGTTTGTGGAGAACACACCGCCACTCGGGTTTGTGGGAAGATCCCCGTCGATATTGAGTACGCCCCTGTCGAGCAGTTTGTGGGCTTCGCCTTCCTTGCATAGCCCGAGTTTCTCAAGCCACATGAGTGACTGGTGGGCAAATCCGTCGTAAAGTTCAGCCAGATCAATTTCCTTTGCCGGGTCTTCAATACCAGCCATTTCATAAGCTTTCTTTGCCGCTATTTTGCACACGGTCTGATCTGCAGGGTCTGTCATCTGTCCCTCTATGAAATTCGCTGTGGAGGGGTCTGAAGTGCAGCACCCCACACCTATTATCCAGGCGACTTTGTCCGCAAGTTTTGCTGCCTTCTCTTCGGAGGCGACGATGCACGCAGTTGCTCCATCTGAAGTGGGGCAGGTGTGTCCGTAGCGAAGGGGCCAGGAAATGAATGGTGTTGCCTGGACATCTTCAACTGTGGTTTTCTTTCGCAAATGAGCATAAGGGTTAAGAGCGGCATTGCTTCTTTCAAGTGCTGCCATTTTGTCGATGTGCTCAGGGTCCGCGCCCGAGTGATGCAGATAGCTCATTGCCTGGTAAGCTGCTGCTCCCGTTGAGCCTCCGCCCATGCCACCCATACCTCTTCCACCGAGAAGGTCCATTCCATGCTGAACCATAACCATTGCTTCTGGCATGACTATTCCTGCGAGTCCAACTTGCGAATCCCCCTCTGATTGCTTTTCCCAGGAAACCGCCAGTACGACATCATAAATTCCACTTGCCACGTAATAATAAGCGGCCTGAAGCGTTGACATTCCAGTAGTACCGCCTGTTGCGATTCGAATAATTGGTTTATCTACTGCCCTTATATGCTCGCTCATCAGAAGGTGGGGTAAGTTGACTCCCTCGAATGTCTGCATGTTTCCGAATGTGATGGCGTCAATGTCATCGGGGGAAAGGCCAGTGTTTCTGAACACCGCTTCAACGCTTTCACTCACCATCTCGGCGAGGTTAACATCTTTTCTTTTGCTGACAAAGACAGGTGTGTAGCCAACACCTATGATTCCCACGTTTCTCATGTATCATCCCTCCTCCGAGCTGAGCACCATAACCGCGTTGTGCTGGGCGCAAAAGCCATCCTGCCCGTGGGCAACAGCGGTTTTCACGTCTTTGACCTGAATATCTCCGGCTTCCCCATTGATCTGTTTTGCGCATTCCGCAACTCTTATGAGTCCCATGGCGCTGAAGGGATAAGCCCCGAGTCCCCCTCCAGATGGACACACGGGCATCTCTCCCCCAATCTCGGCAAGTCCTCTGTCCGCGACTTCCGCGCCGCTTCCTTCGGGGAAAAGCCCCAGCGCCTCGCAGATAATTGGTTCCTGGCTTGCAAACTTGATACTGATTTCAGCAACGTCAATTTCCTTCGCCGGATTTGAGATTCCCGCCATCCTGTAGGCTCGATCAGCGGCTACTTTTGCGGACCTTGACCAGGAAAGATCTCGATCCCCGAGGAAATATCCCTCGATTGAGTCACCAAAACCCTTGATCCAGACAGGCTTATCTGTTAGTGCTTTTGCTCTCTTATCGGATGCGAGCACAACGGCGCAGGCGCCGTCAGTAAACGGATAACAATGCAGTTCGCGAAGTGGTTCATACAGGTATTCTGAAGATGCGATATACTCCGGTGTTGCGTCTTCTTTACCGCGGAGAGCGAAAGGATTTTTCGCGGCGTTTCTCAAAAGTCGCGCGGCAATCTTATTAAGGTGATCTTCGGTTATCTTGTATTTTTCCATGTAAGCTTTCGCCTGGAGAGCCGCCGTAACTGGCTCATTAAGAATCCCGAGCTGCCTGTCATATGCCGGGTGAAGCTGGTAATCCATTATGAGGTAGGGCCTGAACTCGGAACCACCGAGACTGTTGCCAACGACGAGTGCGGTATCGTAAAGGCCAGACATGATTCGTATCGCGCCGTACATGACTGCCATCACTCCATCCGCCTCGACTTTTGTCTCATCTTTCATATAAGCTCCAACGGGAGTGTCCTCGAATACATTGGATATCGTCCTGCCGCACTGAAAATCATTGGAGCAGAGAACAAAGGTGTCGATGTCATCCCTTGTAATCCCCATTTGATCAAAAAGGCCTTTGACCAGCTCGAAAAGCATGATGGGGCGGGGAACGCCGATGTCCGATGCTTGCCTGGTCATTGCGTAGCCGACAACTGCTACTTTCCTTTCCATCTCATCACCCCCTAGCCAACCGGCTCAAAATGGTCAAGATCGAAAAGACTGTCCTCCGGGGGTTCTTTGAATACCGCCTTTACCCGAAGGCCTTTTTTCACTTTCTCCGGGTCAAGCCCGTTGATAACGCATGGAAGAAGCGATGAGGCACCATCCAGCTTAACCATTGCGATGATTGAAGGCTTGTCGATTTTTTCAACGAGACCTTTGTTCAGTTTTACGTGTCCGATTGTGAAAATTTCAATGGTGCCTTCGGGTCCGACTTCCACCCATTCATCAAGAATGCGGTTGCAGGTGCCACAGATTTTTCTTGGCGGAACGAAAACGCGCCCGCAATCCTGGCATTTGACTGCCATGATTTTTTTCTCACCGAGCGCTTTAATATACCGCTCGATATACTGGCCCACGCGATAGTTGTATGTAAAATCAAGGGGAACAACCGCGTGAGCAACAATTCTCTCTCCCGCTTTCAAGAGCCTCACCTCCCAGAGAAACACGACCTACCTTTTCATTTTGTCCAATCGTTCAAAGCGTTAAGCTGGTGGCTTAATAATATATCGGGATTGAAAAAGTGTAAATCAGGAATGCGCTTTTTCTTCACGTAGATTCGATCCTCTGGTTCGAGTAAATGAATACTGGGGGAGTAGAAACTGGGAGCATCAGCTACACAATTACGGAATTCGATATCCAAATTGTAATTTGCTTGCCCTCCCCGTGGTGTGAATTTCTTATTTCCCATCATTGGCAAA
>MU158451.1:0-7323 GCA_015711695.1 Candidatus Geohydrothermomicrobium daggyaiense | reverse complement strand
TGCGTTTGTTCTACTTGATCGTTGTTATCTC
This sequence comes from Candidatus Geohydrothermomicrobium daggyaiense, assembly GCA_015711695.1. Taxonomy (GTDB): domain Bacteria; phylum Actinomycetota; class Geothermincolia; order Fen-727; family JACVIW01; genus Geohydrothermomicrobium; species Geohydrothermomicrobium daggyaiense. Next base: position 7,292 of record MU158451.1, on the reverse strand, counting down.
AGATTAACAAAACTTGTGGCTTGTTGTAATATCAATCTTTGCATTATGTGACAACTGGTGAATGCTGGACTAAATGGAAGGGAACCGTTACCACGAGTTATCCGAAGATGAGGTTTTCAGGGCTCTCGGGACCTCCCCAAAAGGGCTCAGCAAAGACGAAGCTCTTCGAAGACTTCAGAGGGACGGTCGCAATCTCATAAAAGAAAGGCCATCAACTCCCGCATGGCGGAAGTTTCTTTCCAACTTCTTCCATTTCTTTGCCATTCTTCTGTGGATCGGCGGAATACTTGCTTTCGTGGGAAAGACTCCCGAACTTGGGTATGCATGTTTTGCCGTGATAGTCATAAACGCTATTTTCACCTTCTGGCAGGAATATAAAGCCGAGAAAGCGGTCGAGAGCCTTAAGAAAATTTTACCGCGGAAAGCACGGGTCATTAGAGATGGCGCCGAAATCGAAATAGACGCTGAAGAACTGGTTGTTGGCGATGTGATGGTTCTTGAGGCTGGAAACAGTATAAGCGCCGATGGAAGACTTGTCAAAGCAATGGAGATGAGCGTTGATAATTCAGCTCTAACAGGGGAATCAGAACCGCAGCCACGAAGGCATGAGGCTTTTCATGCCGAGAAAATAAGCCTTGCTGACCTTCCCAACGTGGTTTTTGCTGGCACGAGCGTTTCTTCCGGTAGCGGGGTCGCGGTCGTCTATGCTACAGGGATGAGGACAGAGCTCGGGAAAATAGCGAGTATGACCCAGGAGATAAAAGAGGAGGCAAGCCCTCTTCAAAAAGAGATGGTGAGAGTAACGAGAATAATCGCGTTCATCGCAACTTCGCTCGGGATACTGTTTTTTATCCTTGGCGCTTTTGTAATGAAAATGTCGAAATCCGCGAGTTTTCTTTTTGCGGTGGGCATAATAGTCGCTAATGTTCCCGAAGGATTGCTTCCAACTCTAACCCTTGCGCTTGCAATTGGTACTCAGCGAATGGCGAAAAGGCATGCTTTGATAAAAAAGCTCTCTTCTGTTGAAACACTGGGGTCAACGACTGTTATTTGCACTGACAAGACTGGAACCCTTACCACGAATGAAATGACGGTTCGCAGCATCTGGGTTTCGGGTGAGAGGATAAATGTCGGGGGAGCTGGATATGCGCCTGTGGGTGAGTTCACGAAGTCAGGTGGAAAACTCAGTGATAACGAAAGGCGCGCATGTGAGTTTCTTATGAAAGCCGCGAGTCTATGCAACAACGCAAGGCTCATTCCCCCTGCTGAAGAAAAGGGAAAATGGAAAATTCTCGGTGATTCCACCGAAGCTGCGCTGCTTGTGGCTGCGAAAAAAATCGGTATTGATTTTGACGAGCTTTTGAAAAAAGAGAAACGCATTTATGAGATTCCTTTTGATTCAAAAAGAAAACGGATGAGCACCATTCATTCCGACGGTGAAAAAACGGTCGCTTATGTTAAAGGGGCTCCACTCGAGGTACTCTCCCTTTGCTCCAAGATCTGGGTTGACAACAGCGTCAGGGAAATTACTGATGATGACAGAAAGCAACTTGCGGAGCAGAACGATGATTATGCAAGGCAGGCTTTAAGAGTTCTGGCTTTTGCTTATAAGGAAGTCTCACAAAGCAAGCACTACGAAGTTGAAGAAACGGAAAAAGACCTTGTTTTCATAGGGCTTGCCGCGATGATGGATCCACCGAGGCCTGAGGTAGAAGAAGCGGTAAAAAAATGCCTCAGGGCTGGAATAAGGGTAATAATGATCACTGGTGACTACGGGGTAACCGCCGAGTCAATTGCAAGGAGAATAGGCCTGGTAACATCACCACGGGGGAGGATAGTGTCCGGCGGTGAGATTGATGAAATGAGTGATGAGGAACTTGAAAGGGTTTTAAGTGGTGGGGAATTGATATTCGCGAGAGTCTCGCCCGAGCACAAGATGCGCATCGCTCTTATTCTCAAAAGCATGGGTGAGGTTGTTGCCATGACGGGTGACGGAGTTAATGATGCGCCGGCGCTCAAGGCGGCTGATATAGGGGTGGCGATGGGTATAACTCGAACGGATGTCGCAAAGGAAGCGGCTGATATGATTCTGACCGATGACAATTTTGCTTCCATTGTTAACGCCGTAGAGGAGGGCAGAGCAGTTTTCGACAACATTAAAAGGTTTGTTACATATATTCTTGCGAGCAATATACCCGAGATTGTTCCTTTTCTGCTTTTCGTCATCGCAAGAATTCCCCTTCCTTTAACAGTAATGCAGATACTTGCCGTCGATCTTGGGACCGATCTGGTACCCGCTCTCGCGCTTGGAGCCGAAGACCCCGAGCCTGATGTCATGGACCGTCCGCCCCGAAGTAAGAAGGACAGGATATTAAATCTCAGGCTTCTTTTGAGGGCGTATGGATTTCTTGGTCCGCTCGAAGCGCTTGCGTGCATGGTAGGTTTTTTCTATATATACTGGATTAACGGCTGGAGACCAACTGCTGGTATCGGCGCCATGGTTTCATCCGGTCCCGTATATATAATGGCTACTACAATGTGCCTGGCTACCATAGTTGCCACTCAGATAGGCAATGGATTCGCGTGCAGGACAACAAGGGAGTCCGTTTTCAGGGTTGGGTTTTTAAAAAACAGGTTGTATCTTGTGGGAATTGTCTCGGAGATAATCATACTCATGCTATTTGTTCATGTCTTTCCCTTCAATAAAGTGTTTGGCTTGATGCCACTTCCTGTAAATGCATGGCTTTTTGCGCTGTTATGGCTTCCTACTTGTCTTGTGGCTGACGAAATAAGGAAACTGATGATCAGACGCTGGAGCCGGTGGAAACAATCGACTGCAGGGAAAAAGTTTAGAATCTATTAAGTAAAAGTAAAGGGGCAGATGTTTGATTGTATGGCACTTTTGAAGTTTTCAGTGTGAGGGTCCTGGTTTGGCCCGGAGTCTAGAGGGGTTGAGGAGTATGCACGTGATAATACTCGGGTGTGGAAGAGCAGGATCCCGTCTTGCCAGGAGGCTTTCTTCAGAAGGACACAGCGTGGCTATTATCGACAAAGATCCGGACGCTTTTCATCTTCTTGACTCTGATTTTCCAGGAAAGAAAGTGACGGGTGTAGGGTTCGACTCACGGGTCCTGATCGAAGCCGGGATTGAGAAAGCGGATGCTTTTGTTGCCCTGAGCAGCGGCGACAACTCAAACATTGTTGCCTCGGTTATAGCAAAAGATATCTTTCATGTCCCGAAGGTTGTAGCGAGAATCTATGATCCCCGCAGGGCAGTGATATTCAGGCGTTTTGGAATACTCATTGTCGCTCCGGTGAGATGGTCTGTTTCGAAAATTACGGACATACTTCTTATGGAGGGTTTGCACACCAGGGATACTTTCGGTGGCGGGGAGGTTGAAATTATTGAAATGGAAGTGGGCAGTAATCTCGATGGGAAGGTTGTTCGAGATTTCGAAGCCCCTGGTGAGGTGAATATTATTTGCATTGAACGGCTGGGTGAGGCGTTTGTGCCTCTCGGGGGAACAACTCTTGAAAAGGGTGACAGGATTTATGTGGCTGTTGCCAGAAAAAGTTTTGAGAGATTCAAAAGGATGTTTTTTGTTGAATAATTTACGGAGGTTATCAAGATGAAAATTCTCATAATCGGCGGGGGCATGGTGGGATCGTTTCTCGCCGAGATTTTTTCCGAGAGGCATGAAATTACTGTTGTCGACAAAGATCCTCTTAAATGCGAAAAGCTTCTCGAACAAAACCCTGGTTTGAGAGTTTTCTGCGAGGATGGATGCGAACCATGGGTACTTGAATATTCCGGTGTGAAGGACGCTGACCTTGTGCTACCCGTGACGGGAGACGACGAGGACAATCTAGTTATATCGTACCTTGCCAAGTATGAGTATGACGTGCCCAAGGTCATCGCAAGGGTCAACAATCCAAAGAACACCTGGCTTTTCAATCGGTCGTGGGGAGTTGACGTTGAGGTAAGCGCATCGGACATGATAGCTAAGATTATCGAAGAGGAAATCACCATAGGCGAAATAGTCACAATTTTCAGGCTCAAAGCAAGCAACATAGCTCTGGTTGAGATTACCCTGCCTCCTGACTCTCCTGCAAATGGTAAATCGCTTATGGAGATACCTTTTCCTTCACGCACGCTAGTTGTTACTGTTGTCAGAGGGGAAGAAATGATGATACCTGGAGCTGATACGGCTCTTCGCTCAGGCGATAAAATTCTTGCTGTCACTGACGTTGAAAACGAGGAGGAAATCGAGAGGCTTCTTGGCGGCTCTAAGTGAGTCCGTTTTTTAAGGTATAAAGCCGGGATCCTTTGAAAATTTTCGGTAGAGACTCTTTATGTTACGCTTTTAATTTGTGCGGCTGATGTTCGGGTTGCGCCTGGATTACCGGTAAAATGTTGTAGTGACCGGCGAGTGGTTGAAAGGAGGCGCTATGTCTACACCTGAGAATCTTAAAGAGGCATTCGCAGGGGAGTCTCAGGCGAACAGAAAATACCTTGCGTACGCCAGAAAAGCTGATGAAGAGGGGTTTTCCCGGGTTGCGAAACTTTTTAGAGCTGCTGCTGACGCTGAGACGGTACATGCTCTCGCGCATCTCAGAGTAATGAAGAAGATTGGAAGCACCGAAGATAATCTGAAGGATGCCATCGAAGGGGAGACTGCGGAGTTTACTAGAATGTATCCCGGGTTTATTGAAGAAGCCGAAAAGGAAGGCGAAACAGAGGCGGCTAGCTCCTTTAAATTTGCAAATGAGGTGGAAAAAATTCACGCAAGCCTTTTTAAAAAAGCGCTTGAAGAACTCGGGAATGAAAAACCTGTAGATTATTACGTTTGCCAGTATTGCGGTAACACAGTTGAAGGCGATCCTCCTGAAAGATGCCAGATATGCGGCGCCCCGAAATCGATGTTTAAAAAGATTGATTGAAATCCCGTCGCGGGGCCGTTTCTAAGTTTCTAATTTATAAATCTGGTATTTTTAGGGCTCTTTAACCATGGGGATAGGTGGATATGGGAAGCATTGTTTTTGATGTGCCTCCGGTTGGCGTGAAATTTGTGCAAGGGAGTGAGGAGTTTTCTATTGAATGGGAGGAATACCGCGGGGTTTCATATTGTGACGCTGTAAGACTTGCTACTTCGGGAAGACATCTTACCGTAAAGCCAGGTTCAATCGAGGTTTGCAAATGGGTGCCTGTTGTATTCGGTTTCAAAGAGCCCGAGCACAATTTTGAGTGGGAAATATCTCCGCGGCTTGAGCATCCTGGAAAGAGCCTGCTGGTCGCACCTCTGTCTTCTTTTTCCATGAGCTTGCTTCCTGATGTTGTTATTTTCAGGGGAAGTCCCGATACGATAAAAGAACTGATAGTAAAACTTGGCGAGGATGCGCTAACTTTTCGGTACAGGGGGGATATAAGTAAATCCGCGCTAGCCTCTTCAAAGCTGGATTATAGTCGCAGCGCTGGCTTCATAAACGCGATCAACCGTGTTCTTTCGAAATTGAAAGAAGTCAAGACTTTTGACAGATTCACCAAAAGAGCTTTCAAGAGCCTTTTCGTGACGTCCACTTTTGAGAAAATAATAAGAGGTACTCTCGCTGACATGTCCATCTGCAGAAATTCCACGGTAATTCCTTATCTTGAAGGCAAGGGAAATGTTTCATTTTTTTGTCCGGGCGGTGTCACCTGGGGAGGGAATATTCCGGGATATATGGTATGTGGTTTCCCTTTTGACACTGTCAGAGATATGCTTCTCGACGAGGGCTTTTTCGAATATTCAGAGTGAAATTAAGAGTGAAACGCGCAGTCTGTTTAAACCATCCGGGTCGCGTTTTCAGGGCAATATCTCTCGCAAAGACCGCAGCCGTAGCATTCTCGGACCGTTATTTTCCCGTTTATGATTCTTCTCGCATCGAATGGACAAGCTTCTACGCATTTTCCGCACCCTTCGCACCGGCCTGGATCCACGCTTGCTACTTTGTTTCCTTTGATCAGTGGGAAAATTTTCTGCCCCAGTTTTCTGTTGAGGATATAGGGAACGCATCCATCAACGCAGCAATTGCAGATAACATACTCGTTTCGTGCGCTTCCAATCAGACAGTGCATGAAAACCATGTGAAACATACCAAGATTGGCGCATTCCTGAATAATTCGGCAGGCTTTTTCTTTTGAGATTTCCCTGTATTCGTGCGGGAACACTTCAAGCCAGACTGGCGCGCCGGTCTTTATGACTATGTCTGTTTCCATGGGATGATCACATGCTCGGTGCCCGATCCTGCATCGGCACGGTCCGACCGCGATTTTTCCATCAAGACTCTGTATCAGTTCGATAACGTCTTTATAAGGCATGGGTTTGCCCGTATCTCCGTAGTGCCCGAACGGATATGCAATTGGATAAATAAAAAGCCACCTGGTGAGGAAGAAATTCGCCAGGAATCGCAGCCTTCCAACGCAGGCTAAATAGGAAAGATGGAGGATGGGGACCTCGATGAAACGGGCGAATATGCGCATGAGCCAAAGCCTTATCGGGCTATACTCACCGCTTATCAAATGGAAAAGCTGAGTTATAGCGACGATTCTTATGATAATTCCGTTTGCCTTTTTCATTCAGACAATACCCTTGCAGTGGTCATTCTGGGATCAGGAAAGCATTGCGCCGCCATCAACAAGAATTGTTTCTCCTGTGATGAAACTTGCGGCATCCGACGCAAGAAAGACCGCGAGCAAAGCTATCTCCTCCGGCTGTGCAATTCTACCAAGAGGTATTCTCGACTCGGCGGCTTTTCTGATATCTTCGTTGCCCCATAGCGCCTGGCTAAAACGGGTTTGAACGAGGCCCGGCGCGATTCCGTTAACTCGTATGCCATAAGGTCCAAGCTCAAGCGCGAACGCTTTTGTGACCATGTCAAGACCCGCCTTACTTATGCTGTAGATGCCGAGACCTGGAGTGGGGCGTAGCGCGGCTTCAGTGCTTATGTTGATAATTGAACCTGAACGCTTTTCCATCATTATTTTTCCGACCGCCTTTGTCAGGAAAAAAACTCCTTTAAGGTTTACATCCATAATCTTGTCCCAGACACCCACATCGGCGTCCATCATCGGTCCGAATACCGGATTTGTCGCAGCATTGTTTACAAGGATATCCACGGTGCCGAACTTTTCGAGTGTGCCACTTACAAGTGTTTCGAGCGAGTCGAGGTTACCCATATGCGCTGGTATGCAGTGCGCTGTGCCACCCGTTGACTCGATCTTCTCCTTGACCGCGTTCAAACCTTCTATCTTT
>JACVIW010000024.1 GCA_015711695.1 Candidatus Geohydrothermomicrobium daggyaiense | reverse complement strand
CGTTACCGATCCGGCAGCGGTATCCGCCCTAGTGGGTGCTCTGATTGAAATTTCCGCGATAGCCATAAAAGTATACTCCCTGGCATTGGAGGAATTTCTCGCTCTTCCTGAAACTTTCTTCGAGGAAGCTTTGTCACGCGCCCGCAAAGCGTATGATCCCGCTCAAATTGCCCGCTTGGCAAACAGTTTTTCTTCTATGGCGAAGCGTTTTCATGACGCCGACCCGGGGTTTTACGCGGAATTTGCTGGCAAGTTCATTGATGATCTTGACCTTGAAAGCGCCTTATCGGCCGTCGCTGCAGTTTTCAGTTCATATTTAAATGCGTTTAGCGAACGAATTTCACGCGATGAACTCCTTTCGCCCGATAAAACCGGCGAAATTGCCAATCGCGCCATGAGACGGTATAACTCAGCTTTTTCGAAAAAGGAAATGGATGGAGGTGAGTATCTGGCGAGGTTTGTGGCGAACCTCGATAAAGATGAGCTCATAAGAACATCGGAAAACGTTTGTTTTGCCGTTTTAAAGGCATATGAAAGCGATCCCGAAAAAGTTGCCGGAGTTTTAAAACCATACATTATCACTGCATTCAAGATTCTCTGGAGGACCCTGACTGGTCGCTTAAGGAAAATTTTTAAGTTAAATCAATAGTTAAAAGAAACTGGAGGTATGACATTGGCTGGCGAAAATATGCAAAAAGCATTAAGCCTCGCTACTGAAATCCATAATGATGAGGTTAGGGCATGGAAGGATGAAGGCGGGCGGGTTATTGGTTACTCCTGCGTGATGACACCCATTGAACTGATTCAGGCCGCAGGCTTTCTACCATACCGCCTACGGGCACTTGGAAATGTCAAGACCGAAAAAGCCGATTCCTATCTGTCGAGGTTCAACTGCTCATTCTGCCGCTCATGTCTCGAGCTTGCGCTTGACGGGACATACGATTTTCTCGACGGATTGGTGGAAACTAATGGATGCGACCATTTAAGAGGCATGTTTGAAAACTGGCAGTATGCGAAAAAGAGCGAATATTTCCATTATTTAAAAATTCCGCATGTCGTAAACGAGGATTCACTCGATTATTTCAAGGCTGAGATAGCTTCTTTTAGAGAATCGCTGGAGCGGTACTCGGGATCTCGAATTGAAGCTGAGGCTCTTGTTGAGGCCGCGCGTGAACAGGAAGCCGTAAGGCAGAGGATAAGAAAAATATACTCAATGAGAGAGCGGGCTCATCCCGCATTTTCCGGCTACGAGGGGACCGCACTTGTGCTTCTTTCCAGCGCGATTCCCGCGAATAGATTTCTTGAATTGGCGGACAAAATCATATCCGAGAGGGAGAGAAGTGGGATAACGTATTCTGGCGCCAGGCTTATGCTGTGCGGCGCCGCCACGGATGAGTTTGATTTGATCAAAGCCATAGAAAGCCTTGGCGCAATTATTGTGACCGACTCGCTCTGTTATGGCTCAAGGGCATTCTCAAGGCAGATAGATCCATCCTCAACGCGTTCTGGGGCGGAGGAAATTTTTGCGCGAGCCTATCTCGTAGATCTTTTATGTCCGAGGATGTTTGAGAACTATGCCAGAAGAAGGGATTACGTACTGTCGGCGGTAGATAGGGCGAAGGTGGATGGAGTTATCGCTATGCATAACAAGTTTTGTGATGTCCACGGAGTTGATAACGTACAGCTGCGTATAGATCTTGAAAATAGAGGGATACCAGTGCTCCAGCTTGAAAAGGAATACGGTTCCGTAGCCGATGTTGGTAGGATAAAGACGAGGGTGCAGGCGTTTCTGGAAAGGATTGGGGCTAGAGAGCGTATGCGCGCGTAAGAAAATACATTTCATTGTTTCATCGTTTGAGGGATGGTGATTGGTGTTGACAGTCTTAAAAAGCGATATGACGAAAAGCCCGGGATTGTTCAACCGGATTGCGAGCATGCTTGAGATAATCGAGACTTTTCCTGACGAGATAAGCGATGAGGAACTCGAAGGAGTCCTGGCGGTACTTCCTCGTGATGTCGCCCCAACGATTAGAGCCGTCATGGATAAAGATTCACGAGAAGTGGGGATCGCTTTCCTCAAGATGGTCGCCTCGTCAATTCTTGGAGCTAAACGGGCATCTGAACGGGGCGCGAAGGTCCTGCTTATTCCTTTCAATTGCCCGCCGGAGTTTCTTCACGCTTTCGACTCGGCTCAACCGATTACTAGCGAGGTTCTCTCTACTCTCGGTGTTCTCGCGCTTGAGGGTCAGGGCGAAAGGTACTGGGATATCGCTATGGGGCTTGGCTTACCGGATCACATGTGTTCAGCCAACACCATTGAACTTGGCTCGGTTCTCGGAGGCTATGATTTTGTGCCCGACGCCATCGTCCAGACTGCGCCCGGGGGTTGCGACGTTAATTCGAAAATTCATGAGTTTGTTTCCAATTACCATAAGATTCCGCAATTCATACTCGAAAAGCCTGTCGATGATTCGCCAAAGGGTCGAGCCCTTTATCAGAAATATACAAAAAACCTCATTTCAAGGCTCGAGGAGTTTCTGGGGGAGGAGCTAAAAGAAGAAAAGCTCAGAACTGTCATTGAAAAGGCAAACCGCTGCACGGAACTTTATTATGAACTCTGGGATCTCCACAAAGAGGTGCCGTGTCCCGTGCCAAATCTATTTTCGCTTTTTACCTACGGGACAAGGTTTACTATGTGGGGTACTGACGAGGGCGTCAGGGTAATGGAACTGATGGTTGAGAATGTCAAAGAGAGGTTGAAGAATAAAAAGTATCCTGCTACGGGCGAGGTTGCAAGAACGCTCTGGGTTTACACGAGTTACTACTTTGACCTGGCGAACCTGTTCATCTGGATGCAGAAAAAAGGATATATTCACCTGGGAGATGGTCTTGATCTTTTCTTCCCGGAGCCTGTTGATACCTCTTCAATGGATTCCATGATCGAAGGACTTGCCAACGCTGCATGGAATATGCCAATGACCAGGCAGGTCGGGGGGGAGTTTATGAGCGTTTCGTGGACAGAAGATGTGATCCACGCCGCGCGCGAACTAAAGGCTGATTGCGCGGTTTTCTGCGGACACCACGCCTGCAAACAGACCTGGAGCGTCGTTTCGATTCTGAGAAACGAACTTATGAAAAGGCTTGGAATTCCTCTTCTCACTCTCCACGGCGATTCCTGGATAAAAAGAATTACCCCGGTTAGCGTCCTCCAGAAGGAACTCGACGATTTCGTCAGAAACGTGGTCTCCGCGAAAAAGAGGAGGGGAAGGCGGAGGCCTTCCGGCATGAAGGAGAAGTAACCCGTGACAAACATGGTGTTAGAGACCTTTAGCAAGGGATTTTTGAAAGAGTTTTCTCCCTGATGGAAGTGTTTGAGCGGGCACCGGGTGACTTGAGCGGCGACGAGACTTAGGGGATAGTCGGTCTTCTCCCCGTTGATGCCGACTTAACCTTAAGGCGTCTCTAAAAGCAGACATTAGGAAAGCTAATTTTTCTTTTCTCAAGATGATTGCCCGCTGGATGCGAGAAGCAGCTGAGGCAAAATCCTCCGGCAAGAAGGTTATCTTTTTTGCTTTCAATTTCGTCCCGGAATTCATCCAGCTTTTGAAAGCGCTGTGCTGCTCACTAGCGAAGTCCTTTCTTCCCTTGAGCGGGTGCTCTGAAGGGCAAGGGGCGCGTTTGTTGGGATTTCGCGATGGGTCTGCAACCCTGATTATTTGTTGTCCTCAAGCCCGATTGAACTTGGTTCAATGCTCTCTGGGACAGACATGACCGCGGACGCGACAATATCAAGTGCTGCTGGGGCATGCGACGCAAAAGCAAAAATACATGAGTTCGTGGCAAACTATCCTGACATTCTCCGGTTTATTCTAAAAAAGCTGGTGAATGATGCGAGAAAAGGCATTTGTCAGTATAAGAAAAATTTTAAAGCGCTTTATAAGAGACCTGCAGAAGTTCACGGGTGAGACCCTTTCCGAGGACCGCCTCCGCCAGATTGCTCTGAACATTACCCGTGTTTTGAAGCTTTTTTACGACATCAGGGAATTGAAAAAGCAAAATCCGCGCCCCTTCCCGAATCTTTTCATTTTTTTCATGTACGGTTGTATGTCATATGTGGGGAATAAAAGAGATCATGGATTTCTTCGAATTGATGATCGCCCGGATAAAGGAGAAGATAGGGGAGAACTGGCCGAAGAGGCTGACGAAAAAGTTTGATGTTGCTGGTTTTATACAAGTTATTAGATCGATTATGCAGTTCTTTTTATCTTTTTAACTGGATTATGCAGGTCTTTTAACTGGCTGGAAAGAGGAGGAGTCCTTATGGAGGAGTCCTTATTTATGGGATTTCATCGATTTGTTTTTCCCAAACCTAATTGAGATGGGCAACACGAACCTGATTTTGAAGGGTATACGCGAGGCTTAGAAAAGGTTTCCTTTGACGGGACGAATGCGCGCAGAATCGATACCTGCCCCCTTAATCGAGGATGCCCGCATATCGCTTTTGAATTAAGCGGTTACTGCGGTATTTTCAGTGGGTATCACAAATGCAAGCAAACCTGGGTGCCATATCCATGGTTGCGAGAAATATCAAAGACTTTGCTGTATATCAAAGCTTAATCTTAAAGGCGACACGTGGCTTAGCCGTGTGAACCCCGTATTGGTGACTCACAACGAAATAAATTTCTTCATGAAGAATATCATCCGGAGAAAAGGTGATAAAACGAAGCACGTACGCCATAGAAAGTATAATAGGACCGCTCAGTATTAAACACTTGAGATTGTCGTCTCCGCTGAGGGAAAATACTTATAGTTCTGGAAACACTAATTTTTTGAAAGGGTATTGAAGAAAGATGTTGTACGGAGGAATAGATATCGGATCCTTGACTGCCCAGGCGGTCCTGCTCGATGGAAGCGATTCGAATCCTTCTATCCGCGGTCTATCTCCCCTTCTTGCTAAAAGTATTCCTGTCAAGCCTAATCCTGTGGATTCCGCGAGATCGGTTATGGAGGAGATTCTTCACGAAAACGGGCTTGACTGGAGCGATCTGGATTACTGCGTCAGCACTGGCTACGGACGGGAGAAGATCGTAGACGAAGGAATGGCGAACGAGAATGTTAGCGAGATCTCATGCCACGCGATTGGTGCTTTTACTCTCGATCAGGGAGTAAGGACGGTGATAGATATCGGGGGACAGGATGCGAAGGTAATAAGGATTGATGAACGCGGGAAGCTTATTAATTTTGTAATGAATGATAAATGCGCCGCGGGGACCGGCAGATTTCTCGAGGTTATGTCAAGGACTCTTGGCGTAAGTCTGGAGGATCTGGGTGAAATTGCTTTAAAGGCGAGGACAAGAGTGGATTTAAGCGCAAGGTGCAGCATTTTCGCTGAAACCGAAGTCTTGCATTTTCTCCAGAGGGGATTGGACAGGAGCGCGCTCGCTGCCGGGATATGCAGGTCAATGGCTGAAAGGGTCATGGCGCTTGTTAGGAGGGTTGGAATCGAGAGTGACGTTATGATGACCGGAGGAGTTGCGAAGAACCCTGCGGTAAAAAGAGAACTTGAGCGCATGATAGGCACAAGGATGATTGAGCCGAAAATTGACCCCCAGCTTGTTGGAGCTTATGGCGCTGCCGTTCTTGCGATGAAAACGGGGAGGTTCTCTTGATAGGTGTGGGAATTGACGCGGGCAGTCTTCTAACAAAGATTGCGGTGCTGAAAGACGATGAATTGATCGGGAATGATGTTTTTGATACATCGGGATGGACAAGCGCAGAAGTCGAAAAGCGGCTTACCCGGCTTCTTGATTCCCTATCGATCAGGCGCTCCGAAGTTTGTGGAATAGTCGCTACTGGAAGCGGGGCTGAACTGATAAAGTGTGCTGATACACAGGATGACAATGTATCCAGCTTTTCTGCCGCTGCAGCTTATTTTGTTCAGGAAAGCGAAAAAGTTATCGATATCGGTGGGCAAAGTATCACAACAGCGATTCTTGATGAGGAAGGCACGGTTGTCAACTTCATAAAGAATGATAAGTGCGCTTCGGGTTCCGGCAGATTTCTCGAGGTTATGAGCGCCGCGCTCGGTGTAGGAATCCAGGAAATTGACGACATGTCATCGAGGGCTACAAAGATCGTGCCTATAAGCAATCAGTGCGGGGTCTTCGCTGAAAGCGAAGTGATAACTTATGTTAACTCTGGAGAAGCGCCTGAAAACATTGTGGCAGGACTATGTGAAGCGGTGGCGAACATAGTCGCTGCCCAGGCGAGGAAAATTGGAGGAACGGGACCCTACACTCTAACCGGAGGAGTTGTTAGAATAAATCGTGTCATCAACAGAATTACTGAGAAGATAAATGCTGCCTATATCCCGTTTCCTTTTGATCCGATGCTCGCCAGCGCTATAGGTGCTGCCATGCTTGCTATCGATTGAGATCCAGGTCGGGGTTTTATTGCAAATTGCCTGGAGCGCTGGTATGGCGATTATTTCCACGTATTGAGTTCGCTTAATGAGTTTCATCTTTCGGGAAGCCTTCTGAAGAAAATCTTTCATGCAAAATGATTTTGTTATCGAAGGGAGGAGCGCTGGGTATATTTGACGACCTTCTCGAAGAGATTTCCCGTATAAAGTCTGAGTTTGAGAATCGTTCTGATTACAGAGTGGTCAAGAACCTCGATAAGCTGTCCTGGGAAGAAGGCTCAGGTCTTATTCTTCAGGAGGAGACAGCAGTCGAGCTCGGGGATCCGAGACTTGGCTCGCTAATGACACTCCTGTGGTGCGACCCCTCTCGGGTTGAGGATGGAAATATCGCTCTTGTGGGTCCTGACATACGTCACGCTTCGGAAAGAAAACTCCCGCTCGGGATGATTGTGATAGCGGGGGCTCGCTTTTCTGATGAATATGATTGCTACAGGGCTCTCAGGGAAGCGGTTTATGGAGTTAAACTTAAAGGATTTATGGCGAGGATGATGCCAAGCAGGAACACTATATGGTGTAGAGTATCCAAAGATGCCATATCCAGCGGGTTTTCCCTGTTCCATCTTGGAGGCGCGATATTGAATTCGCTCAAGGGTGTTGGGGGCGTTAGCTCCGCTGAGATCGTTATGGTGACCGCTGGCAAGGAGCAGGTGGAAAGAATCAGACCTGTTGTGGAGGGAGCAAGAAAGCTTGTTGACGCAATGATAAAGATGTATTCCGAAATGAATTTTGATTGCGAAACGTGTGATTACAAATATGTGTGTGAAGAGGTTTCAGAGTTAAGAAAAATCAGAGAAAGGTTGAAGGAAAAAGCTAAGGATAAGGGTAATAAGGGTAAGTGATATGAGCATTTCTAAAAATAAGGGTTCTTGGAGGAGTTTTTTAGTTTGAGAAAGCACGAATTCGAAAGGATAAGCCTATGATCGTCGCGATATGCGGTAAAGGTGGCGTGGGAAAAACGACTGTTGCTGCCATTACCGCAAAAGAATTATCGGAAAAAAAAGATTTAAAAGCGCTTGTTGTTGACGCCGATCCAGCTGGAGGTCTCTCTATGGCGCTTGGTTTAATGCCCAAAAAGACTATTAATGATGTCAGAAAAGAGATTGTGGAAGAGATAAAAGCGGGACTGAGAGATGAGAAGGACCTCGCGATTTCGCTCGACTATCTTCTGAATACCGCCATTAAAGAGTATGGAAACCTTGCCATTTTGGCGATAGGAAGACCTGAAGACGAGGGCTGCTATTGCAGGGTTAATGTCATACTTAAAGATGCCATCGAGGGACTCGCGGAAAATTTTGACATCGCACTGATAGATGCCGAGGCTGGAATCGAGCAGGTCAACAGGAAGGTATTAAGCGCGGTAGACTACATGCTTCTCATCACTGACACATCCGTTAAAGGATTGAAAGTCGCTGAGACTATATTGTCGGTTGGAAAGCGTATGACAGCTATGCGAGGGGCGGGGCTGATAATCAACAGGGTGCGTGATACGGATATTGATTATCAAACCCATATCAACACGCCCATAGAAATTCTTGGTGTGATTCCCGAAGACGAAACTGTTAAGCGTTTCGACGAGGAAGGTAAATCATTCCTCGAGATTCCGCCCTGCCCCGCGAGGGAATCGTTAAAGGCTTTGCTCAACCGCGCTGGCTTATTAGGGAATACGGTACCGTGAAATGAGCGGCACGTGAAATTGCCCGATCATACGAACAGGCGAGTTTACTTTGTTTGTCTGCATGGTAGGCGTTACTCGAAACATTATCATCTGGACTGGAGCTGATATCGAAAGTCCAAAATGATTATGGCGGTTTATAAAGTGACTTATTCAAAGGATATTGAGTTTTAAATAAAAGTAAAGAAATAAAAGTAAAGATTGGGTGGAAAATCGCGACATGGCTGGAAGCGAGGAAATCTCAAGGAAGATTGCTCTTGAGGCTAAAAGGACTATCGAGCTCATAACGTCGAAAATACCAAAAGTGCTTGATTGGAGGGAAAAAAGCCGATACACCGGGGACGTTGAAAGGCTGGTGGTCCTTTCGGACACGCACTTTGGCGACCCTTATGAATTGCTCACCGAAGAGGCGAATATATCGAGACTATGCGAGGTGCTTAAGGCTCTCGGGCGAATAGACGAGCTGGTTCTTCTGGGGGATGTTTTCGATTTCTGGCTTGTCCCTTTGAGGGAAGCACTCGAGCGAGGAAGGGATCTGATAGCCGCCCTTTATGAACTCGAGAATATCTCACGGATGATATATATACCGGGAAACCACGATCACCGGGCATTCTGGATGCTTTATGAGGAAAAATACTTGGAAAGATTGAGAGGAGGGGAACTTGACCCACCGGAGATTTCCCTTCCCATGACGGATGATTGCCCGGTCATGGATATATTGAAACCTTCTAGCGCAAGGGTTCCCCTGAGTATGGTTTACCCAATTCATCAGGTAAAGGTAAGGGGGAAGGCTGTTCTCCTTACCCACGGGCACCTCCTCGGTTTTTTCGAGCGCTCGATATGGAGACCCCGTCACTCTGTTCTGGCATCACTGATACTTAGTAGAAGCGAATCTCTCGGGCTTGAGGACATGGAGCGGTTTCTTTCCCCTTTTTATCAGATGCTCGCTCTTAGCGCTGAGGTGCCGGGTGTCACCAGCGGTGGATACAGGCTTTACAGGCTGCTTTCCCGCACTGGGAAGCTGTTAGGTTTACAGGGGGACGAGCGTGTTTCCACTTACAGGGGAACCACAATTGAAGAAAACGCGGCGGAAATCGAAGCCCTTCTTAACTATTTCTGCCCGGAAAACCCGGAGTATTTCGTTTACGGACACACTCACCGCCCGGGTAAATTCGAGCTTCCCATATCTAAGACACTCGCGATAAACACGGGATGTTGGCTCGGCGATGAAGGACTTTTTGATACTTGCTGCACACTGCTTGAGATTGCTGATTCCGCGAATCTTTTTGAGGTGGACTTAACGGGTTGACCTCAAAGGTCGGCGCGATCATTTGCTGCTCATCCGGAGGAAAAGAACCCGGTATTAATGGAGGTTAATCTCGCTCAGCCTCCCGTTGGAAAATTTTAGGTGCACGTATTCTTTTTCAAGCCCCTCACCGGGCCATTCATAGACCTCGACGTAAACACCGCCTTCATCATAGTCTGCGGCAAGTTTTCTGCCTTCTCCGCCTACTATTTGAACAACTTTTTCATATGTCAGATACTCATTGCTGATATTTTTTTCGAGCCACTCGAGCTCTGCCTTAGATATTTTCGCTGCACTTGGCCTTGGCACATCTTTATCGTCGTTTTTAGTTGGTTGTTTTGCCGGAGAAGAAGCCTGCGCGCTTGGTTTTGGAGAAGGAGAGGATCCCCCGCCTCCGCCGCCACCAGCTGGTTTTGCAGGAGCAGGCGGAGTTCCAGGCGTGGGTCCTTTTGCGGGGGGCTGGGCGGGTTGCTGAACTGCGGTATCTGTTTTCTCAGCTGGAGCTTCCGATCCCCCTTTCCCCCTTACAACCATTAACACTATACCGCCAACAACGAGCACAAGGACAAGTGCGGCTATGAGCGCCACTGGCGGTTTTCGCTCTTCTTCTTCCTTCAGAGGTGCGTGCTCTCCGCCCGGTTTCTCTGAAGGAACGGCAGTAAGTTTGGGAGCACCAACGGGTGGCGTTTTTCCGTGAGGAGCGCCAGGTTCTCCGGGAGCGCCCGTACCTGGGGCTGGCCAGTGGACTTTCCGCACTTTTCTCGGTTCTTGCTTCTCTTCTTTTTCCTGTTCGGCAAGAACCTTTTCGAATTCCGTCATTTTCGGTGGTTCAGCCATTTTAATAAAACCTCAAAATGCAGAATTTACTTACTTATATGGCTATTCTACATTCTTCGACTATTTTTTTGTATAGAAAGTTCCGTAGTTATCTTTCGAGCTAATATAATAATTTCCTCGATATATATAATCGGCGAACAAAAGCCAGTTTTCAAGTTCATGTTATCTAATAGCGATATTACCGCCGGTTCAAAATTGTGAACTCGAAAACCGGTTCTCATTTCATGATGATGGATTGACTCTATTTCAACTGGATTGACGTGCACGCGCGAAAAAAGCCGCATCCAGTACCTTGAGTATAAAAAGAGATTTTCGAAATCTACATAGGGTAAATGAAGTTGATAGGAGTTTCGCCCGGTCGCCCTTTTTTGAACGTGCGCTTGATTTAATTTCAAGGGGATCATAAGAGTCAAAAAGCTCATAACACAAAAATTCCCTCTCTCGGGCGGGGCGGCGAACCTTTAAATATTATGGAGAACGATCGGGAAGCCACGAAGTTAATTATAAGACTGTGGATCCTTGGGAAGCCCGGTTAATTGCTATTCGGTATTAGTTTGTTTGGGAGTTTCCAATTTTACGTTAACGCCAGCGGTCGCGGCGCTTTTTGTTTTCCAGGGGGTTTTTGCTTTTTAAGGCAGTACAGAAGAGAAGAAGCCTCCGGGATGCCAGGTTGAAGCGCTTAGCGAAACGCTATTTTTGGCAATCTAATTACGATTATTGCCTCTCTCCCTTTTCAGGGCGTAAAATATACACTATAAGCTATATTTTTCGTTATTATTTTAAAAGAATTATTTTAGAAGAAGGTAAAAGGGGTTTGGTTGAAATGAGGGTGTTTAACCGAACTAAGCGCAGGAAAGATTCTGGATTTACTCTTATGGAACTCATGATTGTTATTTTTATCCTCGCGATTCTGGTTTCCATAGCCCTTCCGGTTTTGTTCAAGACTCTCGCGAATGCCAGGCGCAGGACATGCCAGGCAAACTTGCGGATTATCGACGGTCAGGCAAACGCGTTCTATGTGGAAAATGGTATATATCCCGCAGGTGTTATTTCTCTAGTTCCAAGTTATATAAGGGATGAACCAAGGTGCCCACTTGCGCATACAGGTTATGACTGGGATTCAGATGAAGGGAAAGCCATCTGCCCTAGCGGAGACCCGACTCACACCTACCCATGATGAGTTGTCATTTTAATATGGTTTGACTGCAAGTTCAGTTGTTAGGTATGTCTTGACTTGTTCCTAAGTGGTCAGTTTAGCCTTTAACTCTTTTTCTTGCTCTATAGAAGTAATCGCAATTACAGTATCTCCACGCTGGAGTGTGTGATTTCCACGAGGGATTAGGGCTTCTTCGTCTCTGATAAGCGCGACGAGCACGCTGTTTTTGGGAAGCCCTAGATCTTTTATCGGTTTCGAACATGCGTTTTTAGCTGTATCCGGTATGTCCAGTTCAACTATCGCGAATTTCCCTTTTCTCATGAGATGAAGAGTTATTATGTCCCCGACGGTTGTCTCTTCCTCGATCAGGTGCCCGATAATCGTGGTGCTTGAGATTGCGTCAATTCCCATTAGGTTAAATATACGCTCATTCTTGGGATTATTAACCCTTGCCACGGTTCTTGGTACATTGAAAGAGGTTTTCGCAAGCTGGCACGCCACAAGGTTATCATCGTCATCTCCAGTGACCGCGGCGAAGACATCCGCTTTATCCACGCGGGCTTCCTCCTGGTAGCGGTAGTCGCATGCGTCCCCGTTTATAACAATCGCCTTCGTTGTGCGCGCAATGCGTTCGCAAATTTGCGGGTCTTTTTCGATTACCACCACGTTGTGCCCTTTTTCGCTGAGGTCTTTGGCAAGGAAAGAGCCAACCATTCCTCCGCCGCTGATGACAACCTGAATCTTTGATCACCCCTTACTTTTCTTGATATGCTTCTCAAGCTTGTTCAAACTCGTCTGACTCACCAAAGCGGTTATATGATCTCCTTTTCTTAACACGAAACCGTCGTTTGGCATGTAGCCACTTCCTCTGCGAAGTATATAGGCAAAATGTAATCCGATCTTTTTTCTTATAGATGAGACGTCTGCCCGATCCCACAGCTCCGGGCACTCGAATTCGACAAGATCAAACATGTTATTCAAACATGAGGTCCTAACCCTTACATCCGGTTCGAGTATAAATTCAATAAGCGCCTGCTTTAAAAGCCTCGTGCCGCATACATAGTTCAGGTTGAGCGCCTGGTAGGTTCTCTCTTTGTCTGGATTGAAAAGTCTTGCCATAACGTGCGGGACTTTGAAAATATGTCGCGCGACTTCAGCTGCCATGAGGTTCTTGTTGTCAAATTTTGTGACGGAGACAAACGCAGAGGCTTCTTTGATTCCGGCTTCAATCAAGACATCCTCTTCGAAAACCACGCCTTCAATGCACCTGCCTTCGTAGCGCGGGGGAAGTCGCCTGAATAGATCAGGGTTCTCATCAATTATGGTCACGTCATAACCTTCAAGTGATAGGAGATAGCCAAGATGCGCTCCTACTTGACTACACCCGCCGATGATTATTTTTATCTCTTCATTTAGGGTGTTTTCTGCGGGGAGCGGTCCGCCTTTAAGGAGCAGTTCACACTTGGCGGATTGGGTGTCGCTGAGGCATTCGAGCAGATAAGGCCATCCGTCTTTCCTCATAAGCATAATGGCTTTATCGTTTTGCTGGAGTTCGGGATTTGTGGCTGGGTCTATGACAGCGCCATTGCGGAGAAGCATTATAAGTCTTGAACTAATACCTAAATTCAAATCAGATGCTTTTTTGCCTTTCACTTTCGCTGGCAGAGTAACCTCGATTACCTGAAGACCAACAGAGGGAAGATCCTCATGAATGATTAGGTCTTCCTCCTGGAACAACTTTTCTCTTATTCGGCTCGTCATCAGAGTGGTGCCGCATATGTAGTCAATTCCCATTTTGTAAAAGGTGAGTTCTTTATCGGGGTTGTAAAGGCGTGAGATTACCTTAGGCACCTCAAAAACCGATTTGGCGATTTCGGAAGCCATGAGGTTTGTGCTGTCGAAATTGGTTACCGCCGCAAAAACATCGGCGTATTCAATACCGGCTTCCTTCAAAACTTCCTCGTCAAACGCTATGCCCTCGATGGTCACCCCGTTGAAAGTTCGCCCCAGCCTGGCAAAGGAGCGTATGTCCCTGTCGATAATGACGACATCATGTCCCTCATAGGAGAGCATTTCGGCGAGGCTCGCGCCTACTCTTCCGCATCCAGCAATAACGATATGCAAAAACTCAGCACCCCTTTCCGACCTTGTGTGCAGGCGCTGACAAGTTGATTCTGGCATGAACCAGAAATCATTCTCTTCTGATTATGAATTTTATTCAAAAACAGCGCCTGCCACCAAATTTCGAATTTCCGTAATTTTGTGCTCGCACTAAATTGTGAGTTTTGATAGTTACTCATTTGTCAGTTATTTGTCAGTGACCTATGTTAGAATACAAATGCCGATGTGGCGTCTCCCATGGGGCGTCAAAAGAATAAGACTTTTCGTTTAATATTCGCTTTCTGGTTGTTCACCGGGCAGATTTGCAACTGCCACTAAAACAGGGGCCTTTGCTCCCTGAACACGAGTGGCTATTTGCATGCCCGGGAGGTCGGAATGAGCGAAATTATTTTCAATCACTTACAACCATCAACCAGGTCTGATGACCGAGCAGGGGGCGGAGGGATGCCAAATAATGTAGCTTCTTCTCATGTGGATACCTTCTCTCTTGCCTATCGGAGAGCGCGCAGCAAATTGTTGTTAGAAATAGGAAGCAGGAACATGCTTCCATTTTGGCAGGACGAGGAAGATTACCTTCAGGAAGCCGCATTGAAAATATGGGGTCGCCTGCTGGAAGGCTCTCTCTCGCTGCACAGTGATGATTATTGCTTCAACCTCCTGCAAAGGATTTCCAAGCACGCTGGTATCGATGCATGGCGAAAGGAAACTCGAAGCGGAAAGGTCAATTTTGAAACACTGGGGGGTTCTGGGCTTGGAAGTAATGTTAACGCACAAGATTTTCACCATAAAATCGTGCTCAGTGAAACCTTAAGCACGCTATCCAGTGATGAGCGATTTCTTCTCTTCGCCAGAGCGGTGTTCAAAATGAACTGGGAAGAGATTTCTGTTTCACTGGGAATTACCCCGCAAGCTGCAAGGACACGGTTCTGTCGATTGAGAAGGAGGATATCTGGCAGGTTGCAGTCAAAATAAACCTTCAGGAAATTGTTCCGTTCGGGGACTAACTCCAGGGTAAGTTAGTTAACGTTTAGGGTAAAAGCGCCAAGCAAGGTCGCCTTTCATTTGTTTGGGTGGTGAGAAGATATTATATCGGCAGAAATATGGGTTGTGATTTCTTTTGCGCCTGAACCATACGTGAGTATGCAAGTTTCGAATCGGGTCCGGTGAGTTAAAGCATTGTAAGGTTTATGGAGGCATGGCAATGAATAAAAAGCTCGAGGAAGTTACGGAGATGTGGCTATCCAGAGCCAGAAAAATGGGCCTTCCTCGTGCCCAAGACGCTTATTGGACCGAAGTCTTTCCACTGGTTAAAAAGAAGTTTATCCAGGAAAATCGGGAACGCATACGACCGTATGATTCATTGATCATTACTCTGGGCACTTCACCCCAGCCCATCATCCTGACGCTTGAGACTGTAAAGCCGAAACGTGTTTATTTCCTATACACTTCTGAAACGGAGCCCCACCTCTCGCATATCATCAAGGAGGTTGAGTTCCTCCGCGATCATGAAATTGGTTATGACCGGGACCGGATTGACGCTGACAACCCGTTAGAACTTTATGAAAAGGTTGGGGAAAAATGGCTGGAATGGACTAAAGACTCGAGTTGCTCATGCGCTGTTTGCAACACGGGAGGTAAGAAATCTATGGTGAGCGCCGCTGCGGTCGCGGCTTATTTTCTCAGGATAGATTTATTGTATGTCGATCACTCCGAATACATTGAAGATCTAAGGATTCCTCGTCCCGGAACCGAATATCTAACTGTTTTACCCAATCCCCTTGTTGCAATGGGCGATCTCAGACTCAAAGAGGCAAAAAGCATGTTTAACGCTGGTAATTACGAGATGACAGGGAGAATGTTGAGCGAAATAGAAGAGGAGCTTAAAAGTAGTTACG
>MU158450.1:3362-15816 GCA_015711695.1 Candidatus Geohydrothermomicrobium daggyaiense | reverse complement strand
AGGGAATATCAGGTCTTTCCAGGGATTGGTATTTTGCTGAGGGATACACAGGCGGAGATTTCAATACTTACATTCTCATAATGAACCCTAATCACGAAGAGGCTATCGTCGATATGGAGTTTATGAGGTCCGATGGCTCGGTTATCCTGTCGAGATACCCGGTAAGACCGCTATCCCGTTTCACGGTCCATTTGAATAAGATATCCGGGCTTGCCAATGCGGAAATATCCACGCGTATCCACAGCAACATCCCCGTGGCTGCTGAACGCGCGATGTATTTTGATTACATGGGAAGAAAGGGCGGGAGTTCGTCGTGTGGCGTTAAAAGTCCTTCTCTTAAATGGTATCTGGCGGAAGGCTATACGGGACCCAATTTCGACGAATATTTGCTTTTCCAGAATCCGAGCCGTTATGAGGCAAGGGTTCGCGTTGTATTCATGCTTAATGATGGCACGGAAGTGAAAAAGGTCTACTCGATAAAGCCCAAATCGAGGTTTACCCTTAAAGTAAACGATATTCCCGAGGTCGCGCTCCAGGATGTATCGACAATGGTGGAATCGAACGTGGGCATAATTGTCGAGCGAGCTCAGTATTTTGAGTATGCGGGCAAAGACGATGGCAACGCCTCCGCGGGGGTAAATGAATTGTCAAAAACATGGTATTTTGCGGAAGGATACACCGCTGGGCAGTTCGACGAATATATCCTGATTCAGAATCCATCGGAGGAAACGGGTATTGCCAGGGTTTTCTTCATGAGAGAAGATGGAGAAATCATAGAGCAGCTATATGAACTGCATCCCTCTTCGAGGTTTACCATACGCGTGGACGATATCCCGGGTCTTGAGTTCTGTGAGGTGTCCGCGTTTATTGAATCTGATGTGGAAATAGCGTGCGAGCGGGCAATGTATTTCGAGAGTAACGGAAGACCTGGGGGAAGCGATGCCCCGGGAGTGGTTGAGCCATCAGAATACTGGTATCTTGCTGAAGGCTATACCGGTGGAGAATTCGATACTTACGTTTTGATTTTTAACCCCAACGACGAGGAAGTTAATGTTGATGTGAATTACCTGCTTACAAACGGGATCAAGGTTGCGAGTTATAAGGTCAAACCGCACAGCCGCTACACGATTCACGTTGATAATATCGAGGGTCTGGAAAATGTCGAGTTTTCCACTGCCCTCACGGGTAGCCTACCGATTGTCTGCGAGCGGGCAATGTATTTCTCCATGTTCAAGTAGCAACATTAAAACAAAGTTTCGGTTCGTAGATTCCCTTTGGTTGGAGTTTTTTTAGATTTTAGTGCAGTTTATGCCCTTTCTGGAGAATCTCTGATGTCTTTTAAGGCAGTGCCATCAAAACCCTGCTGATTAGTCTGGGGCATTTTTCTGGTTTGTTTTAGATTTCCTTTGGGGAGCAGGCCGATGTCTTTATAAGGGGATGGAGAAAATATGGGAAAATCCTCAAAGTCGGTTGCTGGAGTTCTCTTTCTTTGTGGAACCCCGATAGGGAATATGCGCGATGTCACCCTCAGGGTTCTCGATACTCTCGGTCAGGTTGATATCATCGTATGTGAGGATACACGGCGTACCAGAAAGCTTTTGTCTATGTACGATATCTCGAAGCCCCTTTTAACGTACCGGGAAGATAACAAGGAACGGGCAGGTGCAAAAATTATCCAGATGCTCGAAGAAGGAAAGAACATAGCCCTCGTATCCGACGCAGGGATGCCCGGTATTTCGGACCCTGGTTCACACATTGTATGTGAGTGCATTAATCGAGGAATTGATGTTTCTGTCGTCCCGGGTGCAAACGCCGCACTATCAGCTCTTGTCATTTCGGGACTTCCGGCCAATCGTTTCGCCTTTGAGGGATTTCTTCCCAGAAAAAGGGGCGCGAGAATAAAGCGCCTGCGCGAAATTGCCAATGAAGAACGCACTATCATTTTTTACGAATCACCTCTTCGCTTCAGGCAGACTCTAGAGGATATGCTAGAGGTTTTTGGTGACAGGCGAATTGCTATTGCCAGGGAGTTGACCAAGAAATTCGAAACGGTATTGAGGGGAACCATTTCTCAGGTATTAAAAGAAATGGAGAGTTTACTAGAGAGGGGCGAGTTTGTAATAGTCGTGGCGGGCGCTGAGAAATTGAAAGAAAAATATGGAAAGGAGGAGGAGCTCGCGAGAGTTCAAAAACTGATCGAAGAGGGATATTCACTGGGAGAGTCAGTCAGAATTGTAGCAGCGCTCTCAGGAGAAGTCTCTAGGAGAGAGCTTTATGATCTTGCTTTAAGAAAGCTCAAGGCTCCTGAAGTGACTTGATCGCTTTCAAACATTCGGCGCACAGGCCCTTACCCATATAAGCCGAACAGATCTCGGTTTTCCCGCAAAAAGCGCATGTTCCTTTGTGGGGTTTCATCGTGAGTTTTCCACCATCAATCTGGATGTCGAGCGCATCCCCTGGTTTAAGCCCAAGCATCACTCTGTATCCTTTTGGCACAACTACTCTTCCGAGGTTATCAATTCTCTTTATCATTTTTCGCCCCTTAGAAGTTCCCTTCAGGTCTGGGTACCGCCGACTGTGAGTTCCGCGATCCTGAGGGTGGGACAGCCGGTTCCGACTGGGACATATTGCCCGTCTTTACCGCATGTCCCGCTCTCCCATGAAAGATTATCTCCTACGACTTCAATCATTTCGAGTGTCCTGGCACCGTTGCCTATGAGGACGGCGCCTCTCACCGGATATGCGATTTGACCTTTCTCAATAGTGTATCCTTCCATGACAGAAAATACATAGTCCCCTGTAACGGGATCAACCTGTCCGCCACCGAGTTTTCGGGCGAAAATCCCTTTTTTGGTTGAACTTATGATCTCGTCATGTGTTGCGCTGTCCGGTTTTACGAATGTGTTGCTCATCCGTGGTATAGGAATGTGTTTATAGGATTGCCTTCGTCCATTTCCACTGCTTTGCTCCCCCTTTTTCATGGCTTCATGTTTTCCCGAAAGAAAACCAGCCAGAACACCGCGATCTATTAGCAGAGTTTCACCTGAGGGCGTACCCTCATCGTCAATGGAGTATGACCCCCACAGCCCGAACAGCGAGGGGTCGTCGGCTACGCTAACCACGCTTGACGCGACTTTCAGCCCTTCTTTTCCGGCGTAAACGGAAGCTCCCTTCAAGACGTGGTCGAGCTCAAGCCCATGTCCGCATGCCTCGTGGATCAGGACTCCGCCTGTTCCCGCGTTAACCACAACCGGCATGCGCCCCGCAGGGGATGGCTTTGCTTTTAGCATAGTGATGCTTCTTTGTGCGGCTGTACGGGCAAGTTTAAAAACGTCGACAGTCTCATAGAAAGTTGGACCGGAAAGGGCGCCCGCAGATTCCTGACCTACCTGGTTTTCCCCGTTGAGGGAGGCTACAACATGGATGATGAAGCGGGTCCTGTTGGCGGTGTCGCTTCTCACCTGTCCGATCGAGTTAGCGACAAGAAACCACTCAGCACTGTCCATGTGAATGACGGTTACCTGCTTGATCTCTTTGCCTTGAGCGCGCGCCTCTTCATCGCATTCGCGCAGGATTTCAACCACGTTCTGTGTCTGGTGCTTTGCGCTGTCCGTTTGCTTCACGACAGGAGGAGTTTTTCTGTCTGAAACGGCACTGATGTCTATGCTTCCTTTGGCGTATTTAAGGGCTTCGCAAGCCTCTCGGGCAGCTCTGAGCAGTTCGTTTTTTTCCAATGTGTCAACATGAGCGAAAGCGGCTAACTCCCCTTTTATTACCCGGATTCCAGCACCGCAGTCGATGCCGCTAGAAATATCCTGAACTTTTCTTTCCTCAAAGCGAATCTGGGTAACGCTCCGGTGCTGGCAGAAACATTCGGCAAACTCGGCGCCCCTTGAGGAAGCCTCCTTGATTACTTCGCTAACAGTTTCTTCGTTGATAAGATCTTGCATTTCAATCGAAGTAAATAGCAACGAACAACCTGTAAAATCTTTCTGTTTTTTCTACCGGTTATTTGAGGCTAATATAAAGTGGCAAATGGTGCAACCAGTACTTGACAGAATTTTATACAGGCGCGATAAACGCTGATTTAGAAGTTTGAGAATTTTCAATTAAAATTTCGCTACAAAGGTGTTTTCCTTTTTGGACTATGAAGATTATCACCGCGACCGAAGAAGAATCTTCTTGTGGAACTGGGGTTAGGGCCTTCTCCTTTTCGCGCTTTCTTGTATTTGACATAGCAAGAAGTTAGCGATCCTCGAAAGCGGGGGTCGCGGATTTTTTGTAGCCGCTATATAAGTCGGGGTTTTTCTTTTTTAAGCTGAGTTTTCGCTCCGCTGATGTTTTTTGGCGGAAGAGGGCAGAAAACGAGCAAAGTTTCTGAAAAAACCTGAACAATGCATTGTTTTCAATTCGGTTTGAGCATTTCCTAAAAATCTCCGGTCGGTACGAGCGGGCAATCAATTTCTGCTGATTTACCATCTGACCTTGAAACGCCGGTATCCGCATTCCTTAAGCTGCGGAGTGAATACTCGTGTTTCCTGCTTGAAGGCGCCGAGTATGGAGAGAAGTGGGGAAGGTATTCGTCACTCGGGTTCGGATCAATCGCGTTGATAAGCCTTGCGAACCGCAGGATAAATAACGGTACTCGGTGTTTGCCTGGGGTATCAGGTTATCGCGGATGCGTTTGGGCTTATCTGTAAGAGGTACGGAGTTTGTTCACGGGAAAGCCTCTTTTATTTGCCATGATTCGAAAATACATTTGAGGGAATCGAAAATCCCATTACGGCAGTACGCTACATTCATTCGTTGTTAAACTTTCAGGAATGCGCACGAGTATCGAGGTTTCAAGCACAAAATCCGACGGTGTCGCAATGAGCATAAAACATAAGTTTTCCCTGTTGAAGTTGTGCAGGTCCATCCAGAGTCGTTTCCTACTCCTTTTGGGGAAAGAATTGTATAAAACTTCTTCAGGCTGCTATGAAATGCAGGTTTATGTATGAAAAGACAAGCGCTTGATAATCTGATCCGTGGCGAAAATCTTTCCACGGATGAGAAAAAAGCCTATGGGAGCAAATTCTATGGGCCTGCTCAGCGAACCTGCTGTCGTTTCTGTTCGCACCGCGCCAAAGATAAATGGCGAAAGGGTGGATGAGATTGTGCGGTTTGCCGAGGGTGTAAGGAAGACGCAGATAATCGTCAAGTCGGCTGTCGTGCCACTTTTGGACATTTCCGTGCCTGGGGTGATAAGAAGAAGAACTTTAACGTATCTACCTCGGCTGCTTTCGTGTTTGAGGGCTGTGATGTGTATGTGGCAAAGCACATATAACGAAAGCGTCTCTTCTCAGTGGAGGAGAGCAGACCTTCTTTCTGTACCGGGCGCTGATATGAGCATTGAGCATAAGCGGGTGAGTGTATACATCATAGATACCAGGTTGGCTTCCTGAATGCTTCAAGATTCAACCCATCTATCAGGTAGGTTATGCAGGTCTGAAAAGCGCTCAACTTTCAGGCCGCCTTCAAAAAATACACGGTCCTCGTGCAAACCTAGCCCAGACGACCGTGCAGGTCTTAAGGATGAACAGGGTTGATTTTGTTCCGGTAAAGGGTGTAGCGCTTTCCCGTTTGACGGTATAAAGCCTCCGTGATTTAAGGTAAGGACAGGATGGATAAATTCACCGTGACTTGCAAGTCGATGTCTGCGAGGTTAGCGAAGGTACCAGCATGACTTATGTTCTCTCTCTGCAGAACATTGGACTTTCCGGCTGCGGCACAGATGAGTTTCTGGGCGGGGATGTGAAGGAAAATCCTTTAATCTTCCCGGAGAAACTAAACGGGGGTGAGAATTGCAAAGGTAACGCGTTCCTGGCACATGCGAGTTTCGCGCTTGTTGCTTCAGGTATTGCCGCGACACCGGGGGAAGGTTTTGATGTAGCCAGGTGGTTGTTGGGAGCGCGCTCATGAAAACCGTCATGGAGGGTGGAGACTATCTTGAGTGCTTCCGCTCAAAAGTCAAACATATGTCAGATGCCCTATTTTTGGATGAAGATTCAACCCCTCATTCGCGCTGCTGATCTTTTGAGTTTATCTGACTCCTATTGCCCTGCTTATTATCTCGCGCATTATCTCATCTGTTCCGCCTCCAATTGGCATTATGCGGATATCCCTGTATGCTCTGGCGACATCGTATTCTTCCATGTAGCCGTAGCCACCATATATTTGCAGGCACTGGTTAACCACGTCACAAGCGACACGACAGCAGAAAAGTTTTGCCATTGCCACCTCTTTGATCGGGTTTTCCCCTCTGGCGTAAAGTTTCAGGGCATGATACACAAGCCTTCTCCCCGCTTCAATCTGGGTAGCCATTTCAGCGAAATAGTGCGCGATTACCTGGAAACTGCTTATACTTCTTCCGAAAGCCTTTCTTTCTTTTGCGTACGCTAGGGCTGAATCCATGGCTAACTGAGCAGCGCCAATCGCTCCAAGAGCCATGGTTATGCGTTCCCAGGCGAACATCCCCATTATCTGGTAGAATCCGCGATTCAGCTCTCCAAGGAGCGCATCGCCAGGAACTCGCATGTCAGTGAAAGCTAATTCACCGGTGCTGGAAGCCCTCCAGCCGAGTTTGTTTAATTTTTTTGTAACCGAAAATCCCGGGTTGTCCGTGTCTACCACAAACATCGAGATGCCCGCATGACCTTTATCGGGGTCGGTTTTAGCTGCGAGTACCATGAAATCGCATCGCGCTCCGTTCGTGATGAAAGTTTTCGAGCCGTTTATGACCCAATCATCCCCGTCCCTCACGGCTCTTGTTTTGATACTTGCCACATCGCTTCCAGCATCAGGCTCCGTTATGGCAAGACACCCTATTTTCTCGCCCTTGATACCGGGGATAAGATATTTCTCCTTTTGTTCTTCGGTTCCATACGTGAGTATGTGTGGCATCGCGATAGCGATATGAGCCCCTATGTCTGCTGCCACGCCTCCCGAGCGGCACCTGCACATTTCCTCGTGAAGCACCGCTTCAGCGAGAAGATCGCCGCCGCCGCCGTACTTTTCGGGGTAGCGCATTCCAAGATAGCCGAGCTCACCCATGCGCAGAAAGACCTCACGGGGAACTTCTCCAGCTTCTTCCCATTCTTCTGCGTGGGGCGCAAGTTCATTTTCAATAAACTGCCTTATTGTCTGCCTGAAAATTTCATGCTCGGGGGTGAAAAGGTCTTCACTCATTGATCCTCCTTTTCAGGGAAAATATTTTCAGAAGGGTTATCATCACAATCTTTTATAAAATTTTAAAAAAACAACACTTTTGACAATTTCAGGGCGCTACTAATTATTTTATTTCTGTCCCTTCTCTTTATCCTTTTCCTCGGCGCCAAGTTCTTCGTCAGCGATTTGTCGAATGGTTGTAAAACTTTGGAAAAGGCGCTTAATCAGTTTTGGCAGGATGGCGGGGAAGAAGAGCACAATGACAATGATGACAATGATTAATATTTCAAGCGGCCCGAGTCCAAAAATTCCGAACGCCATAAGCCCTCCACAAGGATGAAGAGATAACAACATAGATTAAGCGGATTATATACCAGCAGGTCTTTGACGCCAACTTGAAATTCTTCTTTTTGCTGAAAAATGTCTTTCTCCTCTATTAAAAAAGCTCTTCACGTGATGTCCGGATTGATACCCGCAATAACCTCATATAACCTTTAAGGGTTAAAGTTGGGAAAAGTGTTGAGTGTTAGCGTGGTTTTATTTGTCCCGAGTTGCCTGAAATGAGTTCATACGCGAAGAGAATAGGCGGCCTTAAAGGTGCTATTCGTTGGATCTCTTATCGGGCGCCAGACGTTTTTGGAATAAGGGATATTTCAGGTAATATTCGTGTGAGACAATGCCGTGGTGTTTGGCGGTTTCCTCACGGCGTTAAGCAGGAATTTTACGATCGCCTGGAAATCAGGATTAATATTGAATTTAGATAATGCGAGCGGCGTTAACGATGAAAAGGCGTATGAAGATGAGAGAAGCAAGGGACGCAGCCGGAACGGTTCTCGCGGGTGTAGGTGCTGTCTTTTTGATTTTCGGACTTGTCTGGTGGTCATTTGGCATAAAGACGCTTGTGAAATTCCCGGGGGGGTTTGAAAGAAAGGTTTATTTCGAAGGCAAATACACTCGTTTTTCCATGGCTCACGGAATACGGAAGCTTCCGGAGCATGATGTCAGCCGCTACAGTGGGGAAATCCGTTACAAATCGGATGACAGGAATTACACAAAAAAAGAGGCCGTTCTTGTTGAATTGATCAGGGTTAAAGAACGCATAAGCGCACCCGGGATACTCTTTTCGCTCGAAAACAGGTATATGTTTGACAGGCTTGATGCGCGGGGGATAAAAAGCAGGCTCTCCACATCAGGTGGCAGAGTTGTTGATAGGACGGGCACGGTGTTTCCGGTTTTTCCCGTTGACACCGCTAAGACAAGTTACGAAGTTTTTTGCTCTGATACTGACTCTTCGTTTCCAGTTAGTTTCAGAGGAAAACTCAAGCGTTTCGGGCTCGATGTGTATCGTTTCGCGGGTGGCTTTAAAGGAAGGCCGCTTGTTGAATCAACTATCAGGGCACGTCGACTCCCTCGCTGGACAACTTTTGGTTCCCTGAAAGCGGAACTTACAGGCGCGGGGGTTCCGGTTGGCGAAATGGTGCGGTCCGCATATCCGCGGCTTACCGAAAAAGAAAAGGCGACGCTTGCCTCTTTCTCGGATTCTAGAAAAATCAGACTTAATTACATCGCGGACGTAAGCTGGGAAGCGATTGTGGAGCCGGTTTCAGGATCTGTTGTCGAAGTTGTGAAAAATGAAATCGATGTATACGTGAATCCGGATGCCAGTCAGCTTATGCCTCTTCTTCAGATTCTGGCATCGAGGCCAGATGATCCCGCTATAGCTCGGTACATGAGTCAGGTTCAGCAGCAGGAGATTCTCGAGCCCAAGAAATTGTTCAAAATCGAGGAGAGGTGGTCGAACCGTTCGGTAAAGGCAATGGTGAAAGAAGCCCGTTTACGCAAAATCCCGATACTTATAATAAAGAAATATGTACTCTACGGGTCCATACTTTTCGGAGCTGCGCTCCTGTTCACGGGTTTCTTGATCAAGAGGGAGAAGCGCCATCATAATTCGGAGCGGGTAAGGGCAAAGCATGAGCCTTAATCTCTACCTGCTGCCGATTAGTGCGGGATGCGCCCACACGAGTACTATTGGACTGCTAAGAATTTTGATGTGGAGGGTTTGTTGTTAAGGGAAAGAGTTCTTCGATGGGTGGGCATGGCGGTTTATCGCCATTACAAAATTGTCATCGCCACAACAATTATCCTGCTCGGGCTTTCTATTTTCTCAGCGCTTGGGCTGAAGATTTCCACTCGCTATGTTGACCTTCTTCCCCAGGACCACCCGGCTGTGAAAAACTACTTCCGCGTCCTGAGCAAATTTGGGGGCACTGACTACTTATTCGTGATTGTCAGGGGAAAAGACACCAAGCAGGTAAAAAGCATGATCGATGAGATAGCCCGTAGGCTTGAGATAGAGACGAAAATGGAGTACGTCCAGAGTCGGGCGGATATAAAGAGTTTCAGCAGGTATGGGCTCTTATATCTTGATCTAAAGACCTTAAAAAAGATTGATACCCTGCTATATGAAAGGAAATTTGAGGAGCTTACCACGCTTGCTGCGTCATTCATCGCAATGAAGGAAGAGATATCGCGTATGGCATCGGGTGGATTCAGTGTGACAGAGGATGGATATTTCATGGATGAGAAAGGCGAATCTGCTTTTCTTATAGCAAAACCGCCATTTTCAGCCGATGAGCTGGATAAGACAATTCCGTTCGCGAAGAAAATCAAAAAAATTGCTCTTGAGGTTAAGAAGTCCAATCCGGGTAGCGATGTGATGCTTGCGGGCAATTACATGTTCCAGTATGAGCAAAGGCAGGTCATAAACACTGATATCCTTATCGTTGCCGTCGTCGCGCTTGTTATCATAATCCTCCTTCTGGCGATTGCGTTCAGGAGCCTGAGCACTCCTTTCCTTTCAATGGGAGCGCTCGGATGTGGGATTCTGTTCACTCTTGGTATAGCGCGAGTTCTTGTTGGGCAGTTAAACACGCTTTCCTCGATCTTCGCCGCGGTTTTGATGGGAATCGGTATCGAATACGGGATTGCCATAATCTCGAGATACGGCGAGGAACGGGAGAAAGGATTGACAGGGGATGAAGCTTTCTCCAACGCCCTTTCGATGACAGGGAAGGCTGTGCTTACGGGGGCACTTACGACCGCGGTCGCTTTCTTCGCGATAAGTTTCTCGGATTTCAGGGCTATGAGGGACCTCGGTCTCGTGCTGGGTATTGGCGTTATCTGCTCGCTCCTCGCCAATGTATTTATTCTCCCCGCGCTTGTCGCGTTTAAAGAGAGGTTAAGACCTTACAGAAAGTATAGGGGCGTTGGTGAATCCAGGATTACGAGAAGACTGGGCGTATCGGTTAGAAATCATTCTCTCATATATCTTATTGGTGGGCTGATTATAACTGTTGGGCTCGGGGTGAGTGCGGGTTTTATCAAATTCGAGAGCAACCTGAGGAAGATCGAGCCACGAGGCCTTGACGTTTACACGGCTGAAGATATTCTCGCGAAGAATTTCGGGATCGGTCCGGAGTTTGTCATCGTTATCTCTAATAACGAAGCCGCGATGAGGGATGTGGCGGCGAAAGCGCAGAAATTAAAGACTGTACGCGGTGTCGAATCACTCGCGACTCTCATACCTCCGGACCAGGAAGAAAAATTGTTCATTATGGCGCGCATAAAGAAAAGAATAGAAGAGATTGATCCTTCTTGGCTTGGCTACGTTCCGGGTGAGATGCTCGAAATTCTCAGGGAGATAGGCTCGGACACTCTCACGGAGAGCAAGATTCCTCCTGATGTGCTGAGGAAGTATAAAGCGCCGGATGGGATTTACGCCACTTATGTCTATCCAAAGAAGAACATGTACGAGGAGAAAAACGTCAAAGAGTTCCTCAGAGAACTCAGCAGAATATCACCTGAAGCTACTGGTTTTCCGGCTATTATTCAGGACATCCTCGAGTCAACAAGGAAAGGTTTGAACGAGACTACAATTTTAAGCGCAATTGCGGTAGTCCTGATGGTGATAATCGACTTTCAGAAAATACTACCCACGTTGCTCGCTTTTATGCCCCTTGCTCTGAGTTTGCTCTGGATGGTTGGTGCAATAAACCTCATAGGCATGAAGTTCAATATCATTAACATTGCCGTAACGCCGATAATCCTCGGCATAGGTATTGACTACGGGGTATACGTGCTTCACAGGTACGCCGAGGAGCATGCTCTTCCTGGCGAGACGGTTCCCGACGTTCTCGCTTCAACAGGTAGGGCGATACTCGTCTCAGGTCTTACCGTACTGGCGGCTTTTGCGGCGCTCACTCTTGCCAGGTATCGCGGTCTTGCAAACCTTGGCGTCGCCTCAGTTATTGGAATTAGTTTCGCCCTTATTTCAGCTTTGACTCTCCTGCCCTCGCTTTTGAATATCCTCGAGAAGAAAAGAAAGAAGGGACGCGCTTTCTGAGGGTGCTGATGGTTGAGGCTCTGAGCAGAGAAGTACGGTTCTTTCCTCTTGTTTAAATACCTGACGTTTTTAAGTTTTGAGGGATCAGCTGGCAGGATTATCCCTATGCCTGTTGTGCAGGGATTCAGCGAGCAAAACCATTGGTATCAAGAGCGTCACAGTTACAGAGAGTCTCAAGAGGGCGAACCTGATGCCGAGAAACTGGATTTCCATTAGTTCCTGGGGAATCTTTATGCATGCCCAGGAGGAAAGAAAAGCCATTACTGTAGCCACACGGGCTCCCTTTTTTAGAAGCATGGAGGCAAGCGGGAAAGCAATATAGAGAGGACCGGTTGGCAGGGACCCGAGAAATATCCCGAGTAGAATGCCAGAAATCCCAGAGCCCTCACCCAGGAGTTTAACCACTGTCTCGCGTTTGACCCAGACCGTGAAAAGTCCCATCAGGACAAGAACGGCGGGCAGCACCATGACCATCTCTTTGAGGTAAGCGGTCGATGATTTAATGAATTTGTCCCGGTTTGCTGGAAAGAGAAAGCAAAGTATGATTGCAGATATGATTGCCAGGGATAAGAGAAGAATGTCGGCTCTGAGTTTTGCTCTAATTTTCTTCAGTGATTCCCTCAATCCCTTTTGAGCCCCCTTTCGGGCGTATCAAATATGTTTCTGCCATTCGCTAAGAGATTCCGAACCATTGTTATTCTCCCCTAACCAAGAATAATGCCAATGATTATGGCGATGAGAATGGCAATCACAAAACTCAACCCGTTGCGTAGTAGAGCGAAACGCTTTCCGAGTTCTTTTGTTTCGAGTGGAGGAAAGATGAAACCAATCATTGTCAGCGTG
>MU158450.1:0-3352 GCA_015711695.1 Candidatus Geohydrothermomicrobium daggyaiense | reverse complement strand
TTATGAACGCCGCGATCGCCATGACGGAGGCGCCCATCGATTTCAATGAACTTGCGAGCGGGAATGCGATTATGGCAGGCATGAAGAGCACCGAGCCGATCAGTGCTGATATTAAGACCGCGGTCGCGCCCCTTTCGCCGCCGATTGAAGTGGCAATCCAGCGGGGAGGGATAAAGCCCATGATTATGCCTATTATTATTATGAGGGCAAGAAATCCAGGTCCGAGTCGCTTTGCTGCATTGAAGGCTACTTTTAGCGCGAGAACCGTTTTCTCCCTGCTTTTCAAAAGAGAAAGGAAAAAGCATATTACAACTATTGAGTTGATGACGATTGCGGTGATGGACATTTCATATATTCCTTTCCCTGCAGAGTTCTATGAAAGTCTCAAGAATTTTGACCCTTTCTTTGAAAGCCTTAACCCAGACAGAAAGCCTTTTTTTGCCTGCGGGAGTGATAGAGTAAACCCTCCTTGCGGGTCCCTTGTCTACGCCTTCCCACTTAGATTTAACAAGTCCTGATTTTTCGAGTTCACGAAGCGACCTGTACACCGCCGCGGGGTCGGGTATCGGGCCGGGGAATGGCAGATTCCCGATCTCTTCAATAATCCTGTAGCCGTGAGCTGGTCCTAGCGTTAGTAAATACAGTATTCGGGGCTCTATGAATCTCTTACATGGGCCCTCGCTGATG
The DNA here is from genome assembly GCA_015711695.1 of Candidatus Geohydrothermomicrobium daggyaiense. Classification (GTDB taxonomy): domain Bacteria; phylum Actinomycetota; class Geothermincolia; order Fen-727; family JACVIW01; genus Geohydrothermomicrobium; species Geohydrothermomicrobium daggyaiense. The sequence continues at coordinate 2,665 of MU158450.1, read as the reverse complement.
AACCACTCGAATTCTTCACCTCTGTTCAAATGTGTTTTCTTTTCTGAAATCAGTTCCCCCACCTTCCGAGAATTTCCAGCCCGCGAATACGGGCTTTACTTGTTCATCAACTTCTCAATAAGAGAGGTTTTTACGAGTATATGTAAATTACATCTAAATGTAATTATCATATATGTATACAATAAGTCAAGAATTTAAAGACAAAACCTTGAAAATTTAATGGTGAAACAAGTGCGGCGTATATCCGACTGGCCCTTTATGGGGCTAACGGTGAAAGCAAGGATCCCTTCGGGATATACAAAAAAATAAACCCTGACTCCTTTCAGGAGGTCAGGGTTTATTTTTCGCTTTATATACCTTTTCTTGAGTTCTCCTGCTTCTACTCCGCTGATTCGGGATAATGCTTCAAATAAGCCCTTTTCGTCGGACGACGAAAGATAGCTCTCAGTGAGCACCATCTCATTAAACCTTCAAAAGCAACGAATGCGCCTGCAAGCGTCAACGGCAAAGACCTGCTATCGTCTTTCATATTCCGGGCAGCGACAATGAGTCCGATTCCCACCGCTGTCCTCCAGAGCATGCCGAGAGGACCGACATTCTTCCAAAAGAACTTCCACTTCGGCTTTTCTTCTTTTTTGCGTCCCATTTTTGCCCCCTTTTATTCCCTCTTCTTCCCGTTACCGTATTGTATAACATTTGAATCATCCTCTTCCAGGCAATCGCACACAGAATCCTCAAAAACCTGGTGGTGTTTTTCATTCTTGAAATGCGGCGGCGCAAAATAATATACGAAAGCGCGAAAATGAGCCAGTTCTTGCTTTGAGATGCGAACCCAAAAAGAAGAAAGCGGGAAATGAAAGGGTTTTTTAACGCTCTAATTCTTCCAAAACGTTTGCGAAGATTTCGTCATTTTCGGTATGTATGCCCGCATGAGAAAACCTGTTAAGTATGCTTTAAGGTTACCTCGCCCTCACTATGGGCGGAAAAGCAGGGCATATGATACAATTTGCTACCGTTGAGGCCGTACCGTTAGCAGGTCTTGTGAACCCCACGATGAACTCGTGATGTGACATCGAAGATAAAGGGTATCGCCGACTGCAGGAGAGCACAACTTTCTGATTGCATTTTTGAAGCGTTTGCCCGGGTGATGAAATGGCATGGGTGAAGGAATCGATCAAGTGGTTTTATAGAAGACCCTTCGTGATGCTCGCGGCCGTGGTGGTCATATCGATAGTTGCTGTAGCGGGCGTTGCGCGCACCACTCAGGAGTTCGGTTACGAATCGATGCTTCCTAGGGGTGCGGAATCAGTACGAGCGCTTAAAGAAGCTGAGAAACTGTTCGGCGGGACCGCAGAAGAGCAGATTCTCCTGGAAATATCCGGGGATCTTGATGGAGGTTTCTTAAGAAAGGTTGCTTTCTACCCTGAACATCTGAAGTCCAGGAAGGAAATATACGGGCCCCTGATAAGAGATGTCACAACCCCACTCGATCAGATGTCATACATACCGGAAAGCGGCTCTCCTGGTGTGCCCCGAACTCCCCAAGGGTTCGAGAAATTATCCGGAGGGCAGACATCTCTTGCCGGGGGTAGCACTGCAAGGTCACAAGCACCCCAGAATAAGGGCAGCTTCGGAGCTCAGGTGCAGGTTCCGCTCTCTGCGGTTGTTCCCACCTTAAGCGATGAAGAGCTCCTTGAGCAGGTAATGCTCAATATCGAAGTCATGAGAAGCAGAAATAGACCGGCTTCTTCGGGAATGCAGGCAAGAGTAGCTCCGGACGGTCGCGCGTTTCTCATAGTGGCGAGCCTAAACACAAAGACAGATGCACAGAAGCAGATGAAGCTTGCGGACAGGTTTGTGAATGACGCGAAGAGCTATTTCAGATCGCCTGGCAGGGTGAAGGTTTATGTGGGCGGTCCCGCCTCGATGAACAGCGACTCAAATAAGAGGACAATGAAGGACACGAGAATTCTTTTCCTGCTCGCGTTTCTTTTCATACTTCTTGTTCTTTTCATAACATTCGGCGGTCTAACGGACGTGCTTTTCACGCTTTCAGTGGTTATTATTACGCTGCTCTGGGTGATGGGTCTCGGTGGCTGGGTTGGCTTTCCGTTTACTTATCAGAGCACGGCTATCATGCCGCTCATGCTCGGAATAAACATCGCCTATTCTATTCATGTGCTTTCAAGGTATTACGAGGAAAGAAGAAAAGGGCTCGACCCCGATTCTGCTTCACTGAGGTCAGTCAGGACTGTTGGCGTCGCGGTGTTTTTAACCGCAATGACAACCGCTTTCGGTTTTGCCTCATTTAGCATCTCGAATATGCCACCCATAAGACAGTTCGGCGTGCTTTGCGTATCAGGTGTCATTTTCAGTTTCATTCTTGCCGAGACTTTGCTTCCCGCGCTGCTGCTTCTACGTGACAGAAGGGGGAAAGCGCGCAGGAAGATGGAGAGGAAAATCGAAAGGCTTGAGGCGAAGGGAAGAGGAGGGATAGCAGATCGCGTCCTGGCAAAGGTATCGATTCTTGCGGAACATCACAGGAAAACTGTTTTTGTGCTGAGCCTCTTGCTTCTCATATTCTGCGGCATACTCACCACCCGCATAACCACAGAAGCGGATTTTGAGAGGATGATGCCCAAGGATATGCCCTCCATAGTTTCGA
>JACVIW010000021.1 GCA_015711695.1 Candidatus Geohydrothermomicrobium daggyaiense | reverse complement strand
ATCAGGCATTCAACCGCTGGGCATCCCTGGAGGAAATTGCCGAGGCTGTGTTTTTCATCGCAGGCGAAAAGGCATCTTTCATCACGGGCACTGACCTTCTCGTTGACTGCGGATGGGTGGCGAAGTGAGGCTATATGGAACGCAAAAAAGACAGGAACCCGGCAATGCAATTGAGCGTTATGGGAAAAGAGACGGCTTCTTTTAGAATAGCAAGGCAGATCCTTTCGCTCATAAAGGAGAAAAACCTTCAACCAGGCGACCGCCTGCCTCCGGAGCGCGAACTTGCGTCTTTGATGAAGGTTAGCCGTCCCTCACTGCGGGAAGCGCTCCGCACGCTGCAAATTATGAACATCATCGAGAACAGGCATGGTTCCGGGAACTACGTTACTTCGCTCGAGCCAAAAAGATTGATAGAGCATTTCGAGGCGGTATTTGCTCTCGAAGACTCCACATATTCGGAATTGTTCGAGGCAAGAAAAATTCTCGAGACAGGCATCACGGAAATCGCCGCGCATCGAATAACGGACGAGCAAATAAACGCTCTGAAATCAGTAATAAGCGAAGCAAGAAAACAGGTTGACAATCCCGATGCCTTCTTACAGCTCGACCTCGAACTCCATAGCATCATTCTGAAAGCCACGGGAAACAGCATCCTGGAGCTGTTCATGACATCGGTAAATCAACTGAGCCTTTACTCAAGAAAAAGAACCTCCGAGCGTCCAGAAATCAGGAGGCAAACACTCGGAGACCACCGGGCAATTGTGAACGCCCTTGAATCAAGAGATGTAAAAAAATCACGCGCCGCAATGCTCAAGCATTTGGAGCGTGTTGAAAAAAGGCTCGAGAGAATGGGGGAATGAATGGGCAAAGAGAGGTTTTTTGTCACGGGCGCCACAGGGTGCATAGGATAGTGTATCGTGCGAAATCTCGTAAAGGGAGGATATCCCGTCAGAGCCACAATAAGAAACTCAAGCACGCACAGGCTAAGGATGATAATGAGCGATGAGGAGATAGAAAGAGTTGATTTTATAAAGTGTGAAATCATTGATGAAAATCTTTTACGCGATGCTGTTCAAGGTTTTGGGACAACCCACATTATCCATCTCGCCGCTCTCCAGTTCCCGTTCTGCCGGGATAACCCGCCTCTCGGCGCAAGGGTTAACGTGGCGGGAACGGTGAACCTCTTTGAAGCCGCAGTAAACTCCAGGGTAAAGAAGTTAGTGTTCGCCAGCAGCGCAGCCGTTTACGGTTTGAGAGATGATTACGAAAAGGGCCGCGTACCCGATGATTCTCCCCTGAACCCCCGATCCCACTATGGCGTTTACAAGGCAGCCAACGAGGAAACTGCGCGCGTTTACTGGCTGGAAAGGGGACTTTGCAGTATAGGTCTTCGCCCTCACGTGGTTTAAGGGCCAGGTCGCGATCAAGGCCTCACATCAGCACCAACAAAAGCTATTATTGCTGCGGTTCAGGGGGATAAACTCCATCTGCCGTTAGGCGGAAAATTCACGCTTCAGTACACAGATGACATAGCCAACGCGTTCATCAAAGCCGCAACGACAAAATTCGAAGGATCACATGTTTTTAATATTGGTAGTCCAGCCGTCTCAATGAAAGACTTAATCGAAGCGATAGAAGACATATTTTCATCGGCAAGAGGCAATATAACTTTTGAAGATAAAGCACTCCCTTTTCCGGAGGAGATGGACAACTCCGCTCTGGTTCGGCTAATCGGCAACCCCCTGAAAACAAGACTTCACGATGGAATCGAGAAGACAGCAAGAATTTTCCACGAGGCGATTCGGCGAGGAATCGTTTGAAGGTGCCTCTACGCAAAGGGAAAAGCTAACCCCTTATTTTCCTTATGACACTTCGGGCACCGAGCGCAAGCCCAGCATAACCAATGGGCGCGGTCATCGCGAGAAAGTTCTTATATTTTCCGACAGGTTTTCTCATTTTTCTCGGAGGAAGTTTTTCAAAAGCAACATGAGGTTCGGTTTGATACCAGTATGCAGTACCATCATAAGTCGCGGGAAGAGCGTTGTTTATTCCGTGATCAATAGTGACTCTTATGTCTTTATTGAACCAGACTGGCATCTCTGCGTGAAATCTATAACAGGACACCCTCCTTGTAAGGTAACTTCTTAAAGTTACACCATGGGTAAGAGTTGTGCAGGGAACGCTCTTGAAATACCATGCCCCATTAAAGTAATCCTCGCCACCAGTGCCATGCACCTGGGGCTCAAGCGCTCCATCAATCCAGATTTTTTCCCAGCCCTCAAGCATCCCGAGTCCAAATCCCTCTGGCATCTGCCATGTGATCGGGTTTAATCCCCACGGGTAACCCCTGCCTGTCATGTTAAGGTGGCACCCCAGGTAAAAACCTCTGCCCACCGCCTCAAGAATCACAAACGGGGGATCTTTTCTGTTCATGGTGCTTGTTTTCCACATACAGTGGAAAAAAGGGGTCGATTCCCCGAAAGATTCTTCAAGCGAGAGATACGTTATCTGGTAGAAGAACATTGTAACCGGCAGATGCGATTGATTTTCAACTTTTATGAGCGCTCTTTTGTTAAAGGGCATCGGGAAAAATGAAAGAAATGCTCCTGAGGTGATTGAAGAATATGCCGAACTGAACTCAACAGGCCTATCGAAAGTTGCACCGAAAAAATCCCCAAGTGGCGCGCATACGGATGGCTCTTTTTCTTCATCCCAGTAAATCCGCAGAACGAGGTTCCTCAATGATCCATGGTTCAGTTTCCATGGAAGCGTTATCCAGATGCGGCAAATCAATCCCGGACCATCAATGTCCGCGCATTTGAAATCTTCTCCGGGGTGCAGATTTACGCACTTCTCGTCAAATTCACTCAGAGAGCCGAAAGCGAATCTGCTTTTGCGCATGCCAAAACTCGATACCTGCCTGACAACGCCTTTATCGGGGGTTATTCCAAAAATATCTCTTGAAAGGTTTATGAACATACATAGCACCCCCAATCCAACCAAAAAACAAGCAAAGTCCGGAAAGCCCTAACATGAATCATAATCATTGAAAGCACGTCGGTAACTCGCCGAGCTTCTTTATTTTAATCCAATTCTGCGAGGCTTTCTTTGACAGCAGTTTGCTTAGATTATGCGGATTTAAGATAATTTGAAAAACGCATTGTTTCAAAACCCATCTCGTAGAAATAGAATAAGAACAATGATCAAAGGATTGAGGTTATCAATAATACTCGGCGCCCTTTGCACGCTGTTAATATTAACATTGTGCGCAGCGGCAGGTTGCACTACTAATCCCGAAGGGGTAGGCAAGTCCTCAAGTCCTCCATCCCTCGATAAAGTCCTGAAAGAAGGCATCAAACCGAACGAACTCGGTATGGTGATGATTGTCGAATACCACTGGTTCGGCGAAAATGAAAGCGAATACACAAGGAGTTACGAGAATTTCAAGAAAGACCTTTCTACCCTTTATCGAAAAGGTTACAGGCTTGTAAAATTCACAGACTTAGTGTCAGGAAGAATAGATTTGCCAGCCGGCACAACGCCGATACTGCTTTCGTTTGACGATTCAACTGAGAGTCAATTCCGATACATCCAGGAAGGGAGCAACATCAGGATAGACCCGCAATGCGCCATAGGTATCATGAAAGAATTTTACAAGAAATATCCGGATTTCGGGTTCACAGGCTTATTCAATATCCTTCCATCACTTTTTGAACAACCCGAATATTACAAGAAGAAAATCAAATACCTTAAAGAAAATGGGTTTGAGTTCGGCAATCATACCGAGCACCATTACGCACTCGCAAAAATTAGCGAAGAGGAGATAAAAAAAGAGATCGCCAGGCCCATAGAGAGGATGAAGAAAATAGATTCAGCTCTGCGGTTCGTGACGTTGTGCTTGCCCTACAACTCTATTCCCGAAAACACCAGCATACTTTTTAAGGGTTCATACGGCAAAACAAGGTATTCTTATAAATATGTAATAGGTACCGGAGGTAGTCCTTTTTACCCTGTTTACCATTACAAGAATCCAGGTAAGATCTTGCCCAGAGTTCTTGCGGTGGATTACGATCCTGAAGACGGTTCCGGTTATAAAGGTCTGGACTACTGGATAAGATATTTTGACGAGCATCCTGAACTCAGGTTTATAAGCGACGGTGACCCGAATACAATCAGCGCCCCCGCATATATGAGGTACAGGCTCGATACTTCCAGGTTACCAAGAGGAGTAAAGTTCTTGGGCTATTGACCAGGGGAAATCGGAGTTAAAGCATATGCGAAAGAAGAAGATTTTCTCAGACGAAAAAATTGATCCATCCAGGTTTCTCGGAATAGAAAGAAGGAGCCTTTCCTTCCCCGACTTCGAAAAAAAGGAAAAAGGCAGTTTTGTTTCAGCCCTCAAGATATTTGTTCCCAGGCCTTTAATGCGGGCACTCGGAAGAATCAGAGCTTATCACATTGCGATAGCGGGCACAGCGCTTATCCTTGCGCTTTTCTTTCTGTGGCTTTTCACCTCGCTTATACCCTCTCCATTCGCGCTTGTTCACCCTCAATCCGGAAGTTACGTAAAGGGAGGTAAGATCGCTATAGTAATCAAGTTCAAAAAACCCTTTAAAAAGGAAACATTTAACCTCTGGCTCGACGGCAAAGACGTAACCGGAGATGTCAAGTTCACGGAAAAAGAAGCCACCCTAGAAATAGAAGTCGCGGATGGAAAACACAGTCTTAAGGCGAGCGCTAGTGATGGGATACTCATCAAAAGAAAAACAAGTCAATGGCAGTTCACAGTGGACAGTGTGCCACCTGAACTTACCATATATTCAAAGAAAATGAGCAGAAAAAAAAGCAAACTCGGAGATAGACTGGTCGTCTGGTTTCGCGGAAAAACTGAGATTAATACCTCTGTGAGAGCGGGAGGAAAAGAAGTTAAGGTTCTGAAAAACGGCTCTTTCAAAGGGCATCTCGAGACAGGTGATGGTGAAAGTTTTGAGATAACCGCCAGCGACGCCGCCGGAAACACCTCAAGCTCCTACATTCTTACGCAAAAACCTTTTCAGGCAAGGGGTGTGCACGTTTCGATGTTCTCCGCGGGTAACGAAAACGCTTTCAAAAAAATCCTTGACCTGGTCGAAAACACCGAATTGAACTGCATTCAGCTTGACCTTAAAGACGAGCAGGGATTCATCGGCGCGAGAATCGACAAAGGATTACCCGCAAAGCTCGGTACTTTCTCTGAGCAATACGACCTCGAAAAAATTGTGGACATGCTTCGCTACCGAGAACTCTACACAATTTGCAGAATCGTCGTTTTCAAAGACCCCTCACTTGTGAAGAAAAGACCTGATCTGGGTGTCCGGGACAAATACGGTGGTTTATGGCAAAAGGGATTGTGGGCGGATCCTTATTCAAAAGAAGTCTGGGATTACAACATCTCCCTTGCTATTGCTGCAGCCAGAGCGGGTTTCAACGAAATTCAGTTCGACTACATCAGGTTCCCCTCCGACGGGGACGTGACAAGGTGCGTTTATCCACACCGGGATAATAGAACACAGAACGAGGTTATCGAGGGCTTTATTTCTTACGCCAGAAAAAGACTGGCTAAATACAACGCATTCACCTCCGTCGACCTTTTCGGCCTCACCGCCAGTCATCAGGGGGAAATGGGAATCGGGCAAAAGATCGAAAATATTGCGAAGCATGTGGACTACATATCCCCCATGGTTTATCCATCTCATTACCACAGGGGGGAATACGGTCTTGAAAATCCGGAAGAAAATCCATACGACACCGTTTATCTTTCACTTAAAGATTTTAAAAAGAAAACACAAAACACAACGGTAAAAATAAGACCATGGCTTCAAGATTTCAGCCTGAAGACTAAATACACCGCCGACATGGTAAGAAAGCAGATCAACGCATGCTATGACCTGGGAATCAAAGAATGGCTTTTGTGGAACCCTAACTCGATATACACCAGAGCAGCCCTTAAAGAGTCCGTGCGTGGTCGAGTAAAGCGAGAAAAGCCGTAAAATTGACGAGGGTCATTTTCTTTTACTTTCTCTTGCTGGATCATTCCCACCAGAACAATAAATTTCAATGTATTGCTTACCAGAGCCTGGCAATCTCGTTTGTAAGAGGCAAAATAAAATATGGAGAAAAGAGGTTTGTGAAATGCCTTTTGGAAACGAATATGGAGATCTCATAACTGATGCCCTACTAAACGAAATAACTGAGGACTTCGATAAGCAAACAGATAGAAGATCCTTTATAAAGAAAACCGCTCGATGGGCTGGTACCGCGATTCTCCTGGGGTCTCTCGGTGGAATAATTTCTTGCGGGAAAAAAGAGAAACCAGCGGAAGTTTTGCCTACACGCTCCGCGAAAAAGCCTAGTGCCAGAAGCGAAAGTGGCAATCCCGACCTTTCCATAGCAAGGGATGAAAACCCTTCTCGAGCCACCGTGAAAGCAATAGACGCCATTGGAGGAATGAGACGTTTCGTAAATCCAGGAAATACCGTATTGATAAAACCAAACGCCTCGTTCATGAAACCGGTGGATAGCGCCACTTCCACAAACCCTTTTGTATTGAAAGAAATCATAAGAATGTGCAAAGAATGCGACGCGTCAAGAGTTATCATAATTGACCACACGCTTCAGGGAGACGCGAAAGCGTGTCTCAGAGTCAACGGAATTGGGGAAATTGCGAAGAACGCCGGCGCTGAAATCATCGCGTATGGTTGTGAGGACACCGGACACGGGATTACCGCACGGATACAAGGCGGATACATACTTAATGCGGTCAATATCTACCCCGAAGTCCTGCAAGCGGATGTTGTCATCAGCGTTCCTAAAGCGAAACATCACTCATCCACAGGCGTTACCCTTGGCATGAAAAACTTTATTGGAGTGACAACGCACATGAGTGAACTACATGCCCTGGATATCCACAAGGCAATCGCCGATCTGAATCTGCTTATAAAGCCAGACCTATGCGTTATAGACGCATCGACGATTCTCCTTGACAACGGGCCAGGCGGTCCTGGACCAATTCGGCGAGAAAATGCGATTATCGCAAGCCACGACATCGTTGCGGCGGATAGTTTCGCCTGTCAGTTCTTTGGAGCGGAACCAAAGGATATCGACTATATTCTGCTTGCCGACAAAGCGGGGATCGGAACCATGGATTACGGTAAACTCAAAATTAAAGAAACCTGAATTTCAGAAAGGCCCTACGGATTCCACTTCCTGAAAAACGGAAATTCTTATTAAAAAGACAAGCGTCTTCAAGCAAAATCGCGAATTATGAGTGCCCGGAGCGAATATCACCGCGAAAACACAAGATCTATAAGATTTTTGAGGGCCACCATACAGGGCATGTTTCTCGCGCTTTTCATTTTCTTATCCTTTCGAACGGCGCGTGTCCCGGCTGAATCAATCCCATCAAATTTCTTGATCCGGTTCGATCCATCCGCCGCAGTCCTGTCAGCTTTGAATTCCAGAGACATGTCAGTTCTGATAGGGTATTATCCAGCCTGGATAATCCTTTTCCTCGCCCTGTTCGCCGGCAGATTCTTCTGCGCCTGGTTATGTCCTCTCGGGACCTGCTTTGACATCGCCGGGGTTTTTAAACCGCCCTTCTTTAAGAAAAAATCTGGTAAGGAAGAAGAGATAAAAGCAATCAGGGGCGAAAAAAAGAATACGCGCAAGATTAAATTCAGGACAAAATATTTGCTGCTGATTGTCCTTATTCTCCTTTCTTTTTTTGGAATAAACATGCTGTTTTTCTCAAGCCCGCTTTCGATATCAAATCGCTTTGTCGCCGAAGTCAAAAGCCTGCGGGTACCTTATTTTTTATTGATCCTTCTTTTTCTTTCGTTCGTTCTGCCCTCAAGATTCTGGTGCGAGACCGTATGTCCGACCGGCGCTCTCATAAGCGTCTTCGCCGCTGCGAGAAAGATGTTCAGAAGAGCGGCTTGGCTTCCAGGCGTGATGAAAGAACCTGACCTTTGCATCAAATGCGGGAAATGCTACATAAACTGCGACTTCAGCGTGATTGACCCTTTCGAAAGCGAAAGTCATGGTCTCATTGCCTCGGCAGAATGCACGTCTTGTGGCGATTGCATCATGGCATGCCCTTCCCCTGGCGCTCTTTCGTTATCAATTCTTCGACCTGTGTATCCCCGAAAAAAAACTTTTAGTCCCGGAGCAAGACAAAGAAAAGAATTACACCAAATTAAAGGTTCCGAGGCAGGTGATAAGCAAAGCCTGGATAGCCACAGGGATGAAACCATTACCAGAACTTCAAACGAAAAAAATACCACCCGATCGGAAGTATTTTCTCTCATGAATTCAATTGTCATACCCAGAAGAGAATTTATTGCAGGCGGCACTGCTTTGCTGATGCTCTGTCTTGGTTACGTATATGGAGCCTCAGTTGATAAGCCGGTGCCACTCTTAAGAATGCCAGGCGCGCAGGACGAAAAGCGATTCTTGACGCTTTGTGCGAGGTGCGGCGAATGTATAAGAATCTGTCCTGCAAAATGTCTTTTCCCAACAGGGCTCGAGGGCGGCTTCCAGAAAATCTGGACGCCAGGATTCATACCGAGAGAAGCTCCCTGTATTTTCGATCAATGCGAACATGCCTGCGCGGAATCCTGCCCCACTAAAGCGATTGCAAAAACAAAAGCATCACAGGTCAAAATAGGAACAGCTCAAATCGACAGAAGGCGCTGCCTCGGGTTCAGGGGAAAATCATGCCTCGTTTGCAAAGAACGCTGCAGGTTCAGCGCGATAAAAGCCGATGGTTTAAGACCAATTGTTATTGCGGATATCTGCACTGGATGCGGCTCTTGCGAAAATACCTGCCCCACAGAACCCCCAAGCATTCGAGTACTGCCCGCTGGAGAAAATTTCAGGTTCAATCAATTCAATAACGGCAGATTCCGAAGGCGCGGCGCTAGTTGACGACCTTGAGTGCTTAGCCGGAAAAACTCCCCCAAATGTATAGTCGACACAGGACTTCATTTCAGCAAACTCAAATTATGTTTACAGTCCGGTGTCTGTTGGATATTCTTAACCATGTTTATTTTCGTTTATGGAGGCTTAAGATGAAAGCAGCGACGAGTGTTATGACATCGCGCCACAAAAAAGGACTCACCGGATACAATTCTTTTACAAAACGGAGAACTCTTTGCCTTATCCTTGCGATTATGATCGGGTTTACGGTTTCAATTAGATTATCAGAGGAGCGGAGAACAAGATTATTACGAGTCCTATCAGAAGCGCGCGAGATGCCATACCGCATATTTTTATGAAGTTGACGGAGGTCCACACTTCGGTATCGATGGATTATTTCAGTCCTGAAAAGGAGGCAAAAACGAGGTAATCGGAATACGGAGGATTGTAGCATTATGAGAAAAGACTACGATGTTGTGATCATAGGTTCAGGAGTTGGAGGTTTAACATGCGCCTGTCTACTTGCGAAAGAGGGAATGAAAGTCCTGGTGCTCGAACAGTGTTCAAGGATCGGCGGCTGCTGCTCGAACTATAATGTTAACGGCTTCAAACCGGATGTCGGCGCAGTATTCGTCATCGGACACCATCTTTACTACAAACTCTTTGAACTGCTTGATCTGAAACTCGAAGACTATCTCCAGTTTAAATTGATAGACCCTGTCTACGACGCCGTGCTCGAAGACGGCACGAGAGTTCTTCTTCCCCGTGACCCCGAAGAATTAAAAAATGCGATAAGGGAAATAGCCCCCGAAGATGTCAGTAACTATGACAGATACCTTGCTGATATGAAAACGATATACGATTCATTCATCAAATCACTCCAAGTACCGATGCCACCTCTAGCTCAGGTCGCAAAACCAGCCACATTGATGAGGCTGTTAGCCCAGCCATATCTTATCCGCGCGCTACCCACCGCTCTCAAGATTGGCTCAAAAAAGCTTGACCGACTTCTTGTTAACTATTTCAAAGACGAAAGAATCAGACTTCTCTTTGGATGGGAAAACCTCTACGCTGCTCTTCCAGCGAAAAGATGTTCAGGAATGCTTGCGATGGTCTCGTACGCTGGGAGAGTGGGCTACTACTACCCTAAAGGTGGAATGATAGCGATACCAAAGGCGCTTAGAAAAATAGCGGAGCGTTTTGGCGCTGAAATACGCCTCAATTCTCTTGTGAAGAAAATAATTATCAAAAACGGACGCGCTTGTGGCGTGCTGCTCCAGAACGGGGATGAGATAAGCTCTCGCGTCGTGATCTCTAATGCGCACTCCAGAACCACATATCTTGATCTTGTTGGAGAAGAGAACCTCCCTTTTTATATTTCTCGAGCGGTTAAAAAACAGCCCTGCTCCATACCTGCGCCCACAATATATCTCGGGTTGAGAAAGAAGATGGATTCCGTGCGGGCGCACATGACGGTAATTCTTTCAGAGAGAAAAAAATTCGACAACATTTGGTCAGATTTTTACGACAAAGGCCTTCTCTATCGCGCTGATGACGGCTCATTTCTTGTGAGTTGCGCATCATTCGATGACCCTGACCTCGCTCCCGATGGAAAGCAAATTCTCAGCGCGATATATATTGCACCCTACAAACTCAAATACCACAACTGGGATGACATAGCTGACGATTGGGCGTGGCAATGTGTCGAGGCGCTCGAGCGCAAGGCTTTTCCAGGTCTTTCATCCAGCGTTGAATGGATTGATTCGGTTACGCCCGTCGAACTTGAAAGAAGGTTGCTGATACCTGAGGGTGCTTTCTTCGGTATAGAAATGAGCGCTTCAAACATGGGTCCGTTCAGACCATCCTGGCGGTCGAAATGTGTTGAGGGTCTGTATTTAACAGGGCAGTGCACGAATCCGGGTGGTGGTGTCCCGCTCGTAATGATATCCGGTATGGCTGTGTCAAGCCTCATTGTCCAGAACTGGAATGAACACGCAAGGGCGTAAATGTTAGGCTTCAAATGCTCAGCTCTTGCCTGAACATGTGCCATCAGGCTGGAGGAAAAGGTCCCTGTACTTCTCCCTCAATTCCCGCTTCAGGATTTTCATTGTGGGGGTCCTCGGCATCTCCTCCTCTGGAATTATGATTACTTTTCTGGGGCATTTATAAGAAGCAATATTAGATTCGCACCATTTAAGTATCTCTTCGGCGGTGTGTCGAGCATTAGGCTCAAGAACGACAACCGCGATCGGAACTTCTTTCAAAGTAGGATGCGGAACTCCAACAACCCCGACATCTGAAATACCAGGATGGGCGAGAATTTCCTTTTCCACCTCAACCGAAAAAACAGAATACCCACCGCTTTTGATAACATCCTTTTTCCTGTCAACAAAATACACCCTTCCAAGTCTATCTTTCTTCGCCATATCGCCCGTCCTGAACCAGCCATTTGACATCGCAGCTTTTGTCTCCTCCGGTTTTCCCCAGTACCCAAGCGTAACGCACGGACCCTTGACCGCAAGTTCGCCCACGCTTCCTGCCGGAAGTTTGTTACCCTCATCGTCTATCACACGCATTCTGATGGGAGGCATGGGCCAGCCCACGCATCCGGTCGGGAAATTGATTCCTGGAAGTTGGATCTTCAGGCAAGCAAGCGCCGATAGTTCCACCATTCCATAGGCATCCAGAAAAATCGATGGGAACCTCTTTCCTCCGATGTAAAGCCCACCGGCACGACAAAAAATTTTCGCCACCTCATCTGGCATGGCATCGGATGACGAACCCCATATGCGCACATGTGAAAGATCATATTTGTCTATCCCCACGTCAAGCATCATCAGATACATCGCGGGTGCGCCAACAAAAATAGTGGGCTTCATCTTCTCGATAATTTCGAGCATCTTTTTCGGATTAAATGACCTTACAAATAAACCTGTCAAACCACCGCTGAGGGCAATTATCCAAAGCCCAAAACCAAAAAGGTGGGCAAGGGGTAGAGCCATCGCCCCTATGTCCCGAGTTGTTGTCGGCACGACGGCTGCAGTCATGCGCTGCGCCGCAAGAAGGCTTTTCGAGCTCATCATTGCGCCTTTCGGGAACCCTGTGGTACCTGAGGTATAGAAAATGCCAACAAGTTCGTCGGGATCTTTTCGCTGTGGCGGGAACTCCGGAGAAGCTTCATCAAGAAGAAGCTTTAGTTCAATCATTCCCTCTCCCAGACCAGTTGAACCATCAAGAACCATCCATTTCTCGACAACCGGAATCCTTTCCTGTGAGACAATCCTTGAGGCAAAAACATTCCGATCAACTATAAAGAAACGAGCACCAGAGTCAGATGCGATATAAGCGATCTCCCCGGATGTGAGCATAAAATTGAGCGGAATTGCAACAGCCCCTATTTTCATGATCGCCGCGCAGGTAAATGGAATCTCAATCCTGTTCGACATATCAACTATGACCCTGTCTCCCGCTCTTATCCCGATTTCATGTTTAAGCACGTTCGCCATTCTGTTAACGAATCCCAGCCATTCAACATAAGAATGCCTGTCCCCGCGCATAAAGGAATAATCAAGAGAAGTGTCGAGAATGAAGCATGTCTTATCGCCGTGCAGATCGGCGACCCTGTCAATGAAATTGCCGAAATGCACTCCTCTGTCAAAAGCCATTTTGAACTTCTTGAAGATGTGCTCTATCTGGCTCATTTGCCCCTCCTTTATTTGCCGGCAAAAGACGATTTTGCACATGCCCGCTTGCGGGATAGCCCTGAACCTAAGGCATATTCAGGAAAAATGATCCATATTCTCCTCTGCAAAGTCCAAGTTTAACGGCTTCGATAAGCTCACGCTCACTTTGTATTGATACTTTAAAAACTGTCACACATCTACCAATCTGAAATTCGTGATGCGCATCACTTCCCCCAATGCTCGCAAGAGAATACTTCCGGGCAAGTTCGAGCGCATGTCTGTTCTCTTCAGGCGTGGAGCCTCCGTTATAAGTCTCAAGTGCCTTCACTCGCCTCAGCACATATTCATCCATCTTTTTTCGCCCCTCTTCGTCCAGGGTAACTTTTGTTTTGGAGATATGCGCCGGGACGGCAATCGCGCCATTCTTATGGCAAAATTTGATGACCTCATCAAAAGTCGTCATCCAGGAAAGAGCGTTATCATAAACACCGAAAACAAGCATGTCCCCGAGTTCGGTGTATACTTCCATGCCGCGAAACACCGGATATTCGACCTTTTTCCCGAGTTCAAAAGCGATCTGCGCGCCTTCGATTCCATCATGGTCCGTTACGCAAACGGCATCTAGCCCTATACTCCTGGCTCTCGTTATAAGCCGCTCAGGATCGATAAAACTGCATGGCGACGACACGGACGTATGAACGTGCATGTCAACCACAAACTCTGACCTTTCAACGCTTTTTTTGATAACAAGCGCCTCCCTTTTGAAATTCATGCGAGCACCAGGAAATTAATCCTTTTGTAATACTCGCAGCGCCCGCTTTGAACGTTATTCAGCCTTAATATACTTTAATGGAATATGACCCACACAAGCGAGGATCACGATGCCTCCTGGCGTTAAGCCTCTTTATGAAAACACGTTTGAAACATTTTTTGATAAAAAGGA
Organism: Candidatus Geohydrothermomicrobium daggyaiense; assembly: GCA_015711695.1. GTDB lineage: Bacteria > Actinomycetota > Geothermincolia > Fen-727 > JACVIW01 > Geohydrothermomicrobium > Geohydrothermomicrobium daggyaiense. Next base: position 2,450 of record JACVIW010000021.1, on the reverse strand, counting down.
AACCCTGTTTCAAAGGGAAACTCTGTTTCGCGATTTGAGATATGAGATATTATATGTTTCATATGTTTTTTACGTCGTGCTACCCAGGAAAGGAAGCAAATGCTATCTTGCCAGGTTTAAAGCATTGTATTCTCTCATTTCCAATTAGGGAGGTGTATTTCACTTATGAAAATTTCAAGGGAAGAAATGCTCTTTAGACTTAAGGAAAACTCATTTGATGTGCTTGTTATCGGGGGCGGCATTACAGGAGCCTGCACTGCGAGGGATGCGGCTCTTAGGGGCTTTAAAACAGCATGCGTGGACAAAAACGACTGGGCTTTTGGAACAAGCAGCAGGTCCTCGAAACTTATACACGGGGGGCTTAGATATCTCGAGATGTATGATTTCCACCTTGTTTTCGAAGCCCAACGCGAAAGACGGCAACTCCTTTTGAACGCTCCCCACCTCGTATGGCCACAGGCGTTCACATTTCCCATATACAGGGGAGACAAGAACGGCGTTCTGATGATCGCAATGGGACTCTGGCTATACGATATGCTCGCGCTTTTCAGAAATGTCAAAAACCATCGTATGTACCTCAAAAAGAAAGCGCTACAAATTGAAGACAGCCTTGACGAAACAAGACTGAAAGCGGCAGGCGTTTTCTATGACTGCTCAACTGACGACGCAAGGCTCACCCTTGCACACATACTATCCGCAATTCAGGCGGGAGCGTGCTGCGCTAACTACGTTGAGGTCAAGGGATTCCACAAGAATAAAGGTAAGATATGCGGAGCAAGGCTCAAGGATAATCTTTCAGGCGAGGAGTTTGACATCGAAGCAAAGGTTGTTCTGAATGCGTCAGGTGCCTGGGGTGACGTCGTTTGCCGTATTGATGAGCCTGATGTGCCGCCAAAGCTACAACTTACAAAGGGAGCGCATATCGTCGTCCCCAGGGAGCGAGCTCGGACAAGAAACGCCCTGCCCATTATCTCCCCCACAGATGAGCGCATGATGTTCATAGTCCCAAGAGGAAATTTCACGCTTATCGGAACAACGGACACCTACTATCATGAAGATCTGGACAATCCTTATGCCACGAAAGAAGATGTGGACTATATCCTGGAAGCGGCAAATCATGCTCTCCCGAAAGCAAATCTTGACAGCTCTGACATTATAAGCACTTACGCAGGTTTAAGACCCCTTGTCATGATGGAAGGGGGAGAGGACGTAGCAGCCAGCAAGGTTTCAAGGGAACATAGGATATACGAGGGACACTCAGGACTACTCACGATTTCTGGCGGCAAGCTAACCACAGGTCGATCAATGGCTGAAGAACTTGTTGACATGGCCGCGTTAAGGCTGCTTAAGGAATTCGGTATAAAAGCGAAAACCCCGTGCCGAACGAAAAACAACCCGGTCTTTGGCGCGCCTTCCATCGACACTGAAGCTCGAATAAGAGCCATGAGCACGAAATTCAAACTTTCTGATGATGTTCTTGCCACACTTTTCAAGCAGGGCACGCAGGCGTTTGAAATACTCAAGATGGTAGAGGAAGACCCTTCGCTCGGGGAAAGACTTGGCCCTGAAATCCCTCACATTCGAGCTCAGGTCAAGTTTGCTGTCGAATCCGAGATGGCGCTGTGCCTTGACGATTTCATGGTCAGAAGAACCGAAATTTTCTATACAGCTCGGGACCAGGGACTTCAAGCAGCAGAGGAAGTCGCAAATATTATGGGGAGTGTTCTCGGCTGGGATGAGAGTGAGAAGCTAAAACAAATCGCAAATTACCGCAAAACTGTTGAGCTTTCCAAAAAATACGCCGATTGATCCCCGCCATAAAAGCACTGGATTTTCCGTATTATCTGCAAGGATTGAAAAAACCATTATGTTTCGAGCGGGAAACCGAGCATCTAGCTTGCTTTTATTCGAAGTATAGACTAATGCCAGAGTATAAACTAATACCAGAGCGGAAAGATAGTGAAAGCGGCTTGCAGTCTCCCGGAAGATCCGTCCTGATTTGTTACCACAAGGTCGTATGTTCCGGGCATTGCAAGAAAGAAGCTCATCAGACACGTGATCCTGTCATCGCTATGCGTGACCGCAAAATACCCGTCTATCCTGTAAGAATCTCTCTTAAGATAAACCTGTGCACCCTTTTTGAATCCCCTTCCCGTGATTTCCACAGGCACAACAAATGTGAACTGGTTTGCTCTATCAGGCTTAATGCCACGAACAACTATACCCGATGAGGGCACTATTAATATTACAGGTCTTGAACTCAAAGAAATTTTCGAGATCACAAGACAACCATCCTGGGTCCACGAGATATCCTGCACCCTGATATACTCCCCTTTATCAAGGTCAAATATTTGAGGATTCCCACAATTCACACGATTCACCCTTATCTCTGCCGTGTCCTGCACCTCATCCCTCTTCCATACCCCGAGTGCTACAGACCCGTCCTCAAG
>JACVIW010000020.1 GCA_015711695.1 Candidatus Geohydrothermomicrobium daggyaiense | reverse complement strand
TTCACGAATACGGAATTACGGTGAGAATACTTGTGTGAGAGATATCGCTGGAATATTAAAGGGGGTTTCAGGTGACAGTAAGAAAGATAATAAGGATTGATGAGGAAAAGTGCGATGGATGCGGACAGTGCGAGATAGCCTGCGCCGAGGGCGCCATCAAGGTGATTGATGGTAAGGCGAAACTCATCAGCGAGACATACTGCGACGGCTTGGGTGCCTGCATAGGAGAATGTCCCCAGGGCGCGATTACAATCGAAGAAAGGGAAGCCGAACCCTTCGATAAAGAAGCGGTCGAAAAGCACCTTAAGGAAAAAGAAACTGCGGAAAGGCATACTGTGGAAGAGCTACCTTGCGGATGTCCCTCTTCCACATCGCGCACGATTGAAAGGTGCGAGCTGCAGGATGCAAAAGGCAGCGTTCCCTCGGGATTGAAGAGTGAGATAAGCTCAACGCTTCGGAACTGGCCAGTGCAGATTCATCTTATTCCTCCAAAGGCGCCTTATCTAGACGGGGCACACCTGTTAGTCGCGGCTGATTGCGTGCCGTTCGCTTTTGCCGATTTTCACAGGAAACTTCTTGCTTTTAAGACTCTGATCGTAGGCTGTCCAAAACTTGATAACGCCGATTTTTACCGCAAAAAGATCGCACAGATCATCATTCAAAACGACATAAAAGCGATAGACGTGGCGTATATGGAGGTGCCCTGCTGCTTCGGGCTCGTTCATCTCGTTCATGAGTCGCTTAAAGAGTCAGGTAAGGATATCCCGCTTCGCCTCATAAAAGTGGGTATAGAGGGCGATATCCTTGAGATTATTGAAGCCGAAAAAGGCGGTGACATTTAAATGGACAAAAGATGCCCCGGTCAGAACACGCTTTTCTGGAAACCTGAGGATATTTTCGAGGTTCCATGCCCGGTATGCGGAAAGCCAGTTGAGTTTTTCAAAGACGACCTGACTCGAAAATGTCCCTCCTGCGGCTTCAGATTTCCAAACCCCAGGCTTAATCTCGGATGTCTCGAATGGTGCCGGTATGCGGACCAGTGTATTGCGGCGCTTAAAGAGGGCAGACCGGCGGGAGTAAAGGACCCTGGTAAGGAAACTGGAGGACCCGGAGAGGAAAACGGCTGAGCGGCGGGTACTTTTGATTAATGATCTAATTTGGGGTAATTTTACCCCGTTTTAATTTGCTGCATATTCCTGTCTTCTTTATAATTATTCCCGATTACTGCGGATTGAGATTTGCTCCCCGGTAGCTCAATCGGTAGAGCAACTGGCTGTTAACCAGTGGGTTGCAGGTTCGAGTCCTGCCCGGGGAGCCATTCTTAACGAAATTTCGAACCGTTTGCAAAAAAGCAACATGTAAATCCCATCTATGTCGCGAATATTCAAATACAATTAAACTATTCTGCGAGAACGCGTAAGATTTTGATGCGTTTGCAATGCTTGTGTTCGCTTGCCAAAGAACTCATGGACAGTGCTTCGCGGCTTGAAATTGTCTCCTTGAATCGTAAAACATCATGTGATAGAGAAGGAAGAAGCACATTTGTAAGGATATTAGGTAACGTTAGATATTAGGTAACGTTACATCGATTCTGATGATAAGATGAGTCTGTTTTCGAGATGAGAGTTCTTTTCGTTTATTCAGAGCAGGACCCATACTCAATAGAGAAACCTCTTGAGACATGGGAGAGGATGCAATTCGGCATATCCTACATTTCCTCGTTTCTAAAAAGAGAGGGACATGAAACTGAGCTTGTCGTTCTCTCAAGAGAGACTCCCGAACTCCTTGAAACTGAGATGATGAGATTTGACCCCGGGATTGTGTGTTGCACCGGTGTTTATTCTGAGTTTCCCTTCCTTTCCGAAGTTGTGACCTCAGCAAGAAAGAAATTCAAAGATGTTTTTTTCATGTTTGGAGGTCCTCATGCGACCATAAGTCCATTTGACTGCCTTAAGGGTCCTTTTGACGCGATCTGTGTCGGGGAGGGCGAGTATCCAACCCTTGAAGCGGTTACGCAAATCGAACGGGGAAGGTATCCCTCAAAGATCCCTAACCTCTACATCAAGAACCGGGGAAAAATAGAAGTTAACAAGCCGAGAGCATTTATCGATGATCTCGACTCACTGCCGTTTCCTGACAGGAAGATGTGGGAGAGGTGGATTTATAACCTCAATTCAAGACCCTCTGTGCTGGTGGGAAGAGGCTGCCCCTTCAAATGCACCTACTGCAGCAACCACGCTATTGCAAAAGTCTCGCCAGGAAAATACGTTCGACTCAGGTCTCCTGATAACATAGTCGCCGAGCTTTCAGAGATGAAAAAAGAAAAACCCGACTTCGGTGAGATATATCTTGAGGTCGAAACTCTTGGCGTGAACAGAAAGTGGGCTTATGCGCTGTGCGAAAAACTGGCGCGGTTTAACAGAAGTCAGGACTCTCCGGTTCTTTTCGGGTCAAATCTGAGAATCACCCCGGGTGCGAGGTATGATGATTTGTTTGAAGCGTTCGCGGAATGCGGTTTTAGGTTCATAAACATAGGGCTCGAGTCTGGAAGTGCCAGGATAAGGAGCAAAGTTCTTGAAAGGAATTATTCCAATGCCGACGTGATAAGGGCTGTAAAGTCTGCAAAGAGGCACGGGCTCCAGGTTGGAATGTACAACCTCATTGGAATACCGGGCGAGACCAGGAGGGATTTCAGGGAGACGGTGCGCATGAACCGAATATGTCAGCCCGACTGGTATCTCATGAGCGTTTTCTTCCCATACCCGGGAACCGTGTTACATGACCGCTGCGCCGAGATGGGCATACTTATTGACGCGCCCGATATCGAACTCGAGCGCAGAAAACCGGTTTTGAAGCTGCCAGGTTTTTCAAAAAGTCAGGTGAGAAGAAGGCTCACCTTTTCCCCGCTTCTCATATACGGTGGTTTCAGACCAGCCCGGGAGGTTGCCTGGCTTATCGCAATGGGAAGGATTTTCTCCGATAGAAAGTTGATTCTCGGATACCGGAAATTCGAGCGCTTCGTTTCGAAGGTTCGCGCCTACCGGGGAAGGTAATTACAGTTTAAAAATCTCCGCTTACCTCTCAGTAAAAAGTTTGCCTGAAATCACCCTGAGCTGCGAATCCCCGGGCATGCATATCCCAGGGATAAGGTTTTGAAGATGAACGGACAGAATGCGCGCGCGTCTGTGAGCAAGACCTCGAATGTATTGGGTCTGCATGAAAATGAATAAAGTTTGGACAGTGAAAACACCGATAAGGGCATAATTTGCGCATATCGAATGTTTTTACATGAGATTATCTCTTGCGGGGACAATCTTTCCTGCCGTTTTCTTCTGCTAAAAAAGAAGCGCTTTTAAGGGAGGATAGTAAAGCTTTAAATATGAAGCAGTATAAGCCTGGTTGCCCGGTTTGCTTATATCCCGCTTTGTGCCCTCAAAGATGTGATCACTTCTCTGAACAAAACTAGATGGGCTTACTCCCGGGTTTATCCATAACATCAGAGGAGTTTCTCAAACGTAAATGTTATCTTATATGCTCCTGTTAAGGATTTCCATAAACTCATCTACCGGTATCTCCCCGGAGTTTTTTCGAGAAGATCACTTAAAAACTATCTTCTCAAAATCTTCCGGGGTAACGCAGTACGTGCCCGGGGGTATCTGAAGTCTTGCTATTAGCTTTCTTAATCAGGAGAGCAAAGTGTACAGAGCTTTCTCCCTGGTTTCGAAATTGTGCGTGCTCATGACGATTCCAGCCCCGGTGTATCTTTCAAAATAAGTTGAACCCGTATCTCCATCTTCCATCGACCCCATGATATTAAACTCTTAAACTCTCAGAAGGCGCTCATATGCGCGCTACCTGTTGCGCTGTGAGGAAAAGAGAAAGTTGCCCGATGGCGGAAAGCAAGACCTGAAATGCATTGAGACTGATTTTGGTAGGGTAATTCCCTAGGTTAAAGTGGCGCAAAACATCACACGCCTTGAGGCGCGTAGTTTTTTCAACCTCCTCAGGTTATAGAGAATATCTTCCAGCGGGAAACGCTCAAGCGACAGGCTGTTTTCAGAAAAGATTCAACGCGAGGAACAAAAGATTTTAGAAGTTTAGTAAAAGCGTCAATTCCGCTCCGCGCGGAACTTATTTGGTTACAGTAGAGGGTTAGTTCTTGATCCACAACGACAATGTCGGTAACGTGGTTATCCTTACGGAGCGGTCTTTTGAACGCGCGCTTTTAATCTTTCATGCATCGGCTAGTTACCGCACTTTTTGTTGTTTCGCTGCCGGTTCTGGCAGTTTTTGGACCGGTTATGAAAACTTTGTTTTGCCGAAACATGTTTCGTGCCGCCATCTCCTGGAAAATCGATCACTCCACCGCTCTCGTCTACCATTCAGGTTACCGCCTTGCTAGTGTCAATGACGGGCTCTCAACCTTTGGCAAAGAAGAAAAATTTAAAGTCCCAGTCGTGCTAACTTTATGGTCTGCGAAGTAAAAGGTTGGCTCGGATTGGACTTTATAAACGACAAGCGGAACCATAATGCTCTTAAGCATCTCGAAAGGCGTTTTCCCTGCCGATTTTTTTAAAAGAGCGGGCACCGGTTATAACTGCCCCGTTTACAAGATCCTTTATGATTTTCGGGATATTCTTGAACTCAGCCGGACCAAAAATTTCCTTGGTGTTTTCGTAAGATAAAAAGGCTTTAAATTGGCTTCGCTTTTCCGCATCGCAAATCTTTTCAAAATCCTGTTCTCCGCCAGTGCCAAGATCAATGTTACAGTTGTCGCCATCGCTTTTGACTGCAAATGCTTTTACACGGCATTTAATGCTTTAGTTTTACAGGAGATAATAGGATTATTGCCTGCAGTTTAGGTTTTGTGCGTTATGTCCCGCCTTTCTGGCCTGATCAGCGCATGCTCTTAGCAAGGCTTTCAACAAGTTTTCTCAAAATATTTTCGTAGGAATTTGCGCTCCGGTCTTCAGGGTTGCCGAGCGGGTCAATTTTGATTAGTTTGACGTTACCGCCTGTTTCGCGAGCAATTGCCTCCGCCGCTTTGGGATTGATTTGCGTCTCAGCAAGGATTACCTGTACTTTGAGTTTTTTCATTTTTTCAATGATTTTCCTTAAGTGTTTTACGCCTGGCTCTTTTCCTGGAAGTTCCTCGATAGATGCAACCTGTTTTAGCCCATATCTTTTAGCGAAATAGGTTAAGGAAGGATGAGTCGCGACGAAATCGCGCAAGCGGAAAGAGGAGATCTTCTCGCTTATCCAGGCGTCGAGCTTCTTAAGATTTTTCAAGCAGGTTTCGGCGTTTTTTCTGTAATACATTTCGTTTTTTGGATCTACCTTAGAAAAAGCGGAGGCTATTGCCTTGACCTGATATGAGGCAAGGGAGGGATCAAGCCATACATGGGGGTCGAAAAAACCGTGTTTGTGTTCGACGTGTTTCTCCTCAGAGCGCTCGCTGCCGGCATCGGCTTTATTATGAAGATCATGGCTTTCGCTCTCTTGAATATCGCTTTTTATAAGTTTTGTTCGGGGAATTGCTTCTGCGCATGGCAAAAGAAGGATATTGCTTCCCCCGGTTTTGGTCGCGATTTCTCGAGCCCAGGTTTCAAGTCCCAATCCGTTATACACGAAAATTTTTGCTCGAGTGATGAATTTGACCTGAGAAGGGGATGGCTCGAATATGTGAGGGTTTGCACCTGCCGGAACAAGAGTCTGGACTTCGACTTTATCCCCTCCGATTTGCTTGCAAAAATCTGCCAAAGGAAAGATGCTTGCGGCGACGGGCAATTCACTTTTATCTTTGCCAGTCTGGGCGCAGGAGATTGCTACAGTCAACAGGAAAAGCGGAAGTATTGCGGCAAACGCTACCTTGAACCTGTTGAACATTTGCTTTCTGTCGGGAAAGCTCGCATGAATCTTGCTGTTTTTTTTGATTGAGACATTTTGAGCTGCTAAGATGAATTTTCTACTATTCTTAATCTCCTGTGTAGCCTTCAGCGAAATACCAGATAGTCGACGCCGCCGGTATGCCTTTTGCTGCGTGACCATCCCTGATACCTCCGTAGTCAAAATACATTGCTCTTTCGACTGCCAGTTTCACTCCGTTCCTGGAAGTTACCATGACTGATACATCACCACCTGACACATGGTTGTTTACTTTAACCGTGTATCGCGATTTTGCCTGGACTCTAGCGTGGATTTTCTTAAGGACGCCACCGGGACCGATAATAGTGAATTCGACACTTGCCGCCGCGCTTTCAGGATTTGAGACAAGCACATACTCGTCGAAGGTACCCGAAACATATCCTTCGGCGAGATACCATGTTTTGCGCATTCTGGTTGACCCATTGGCGCATGAACCACCGCGTATGCCGTCATAGTCAAAATACATCGCTCTTTCCGCGACGATTCCCTCATCACTGGTGATTGACAAAGCTGCCTCCGATCCAGGGATTATGTCGTTAAGGTGTAAAGTGTATCTGGAGCGCGCCCTTACGGTTTTTTGCAAACGCTTCGCCTCACCTCCCGGAAGGAATATTTTAAATAGCACGTTCGCGGGTTTTGTGCCAGGATTTCCAACAAGTATATAAGTGTCAAAACCCTTTCCCGTATAACCTTCGGCGAAGTGCCAGGAGGTTGAAGTATGGGGGGAACCAGGTGAAGAGTGTCCGCCCGGTTTGCCTGCGTACACGAAGTATACGGAGCGCTCGGAAACCACAGGAAGCGAAGAGGTCAAATGGGTCGCGAATGAAGCGGCTGCAAATCCCTTGACTGAATCGACGGAAAGCGTGGCTCTTGACATTGGGGATACATGCATCTCTTTTTTTACGACGTGACCATCATCTCTGAGAAGCTGGACAGTAACCTTTGTTTTCTTATCGTTCGGGTTAAATATCAATATCCAGGTATCGAAAGAACCGCCGGTATAACCTTCAGCGAAATACCAGTTTTTGCTCAAGTCGGGTATCCCTTCCGAGCAGGTTCCGCCCTCTATTTCCCCTCCGTATCTGAAATACATCGTCCTTTCCGCGACAAGCGGTATGTCGCTCGTTATACAAGCGCTCACGTCTTTGAATGGAAGATAGTCGTTGACCCTGACTGTTTTACGAGTGAACGCGGGAACCGTGATTTCAACGCTACTCCCGTCACCGCGATTTGTAAAAAGTTTGACCCTTGCTTTTGCTTCTGTGTTGGAAAAATTGGAAAGCAGGATATATTCGGTAAACATTGACTGACTTGCTGTCCGAACCATCGCACTCTTTATTCCGAGCAAACCTCTTAGGGATTCACCGGTGACGGTTGTGGATCCGGCGGTGCCATTGAATGTTGCCTTCCTGACTCTGCCGGAAGGAGACCGGTCACTTAAGTCCACATAATTTAATCTCCCGATATGAACGTTTCTTGCAGCGAGCCTGTTTTCTATTTCCTGTCGTGAAAGTGTTACGGTCCAGGAGGCGTTCGGGTTTGCTTCATCCTGGCAGTATGGACACGGGACTCCTCTCAGGTATGGAACAGGTGAGCCGAACCAGACATCCTCATTGTTGTCAGTATGTCCCCCGCATGAAGAGCAGTAAACGCTGTTAACAATTTCGCTTCCCCACATAAGCACTTCACCAGCCGTTTCTCTAACGGCATTTACCCAGCCAGTGTCCTTTTCTTTATCAAAACCAACATAATACTGGCAGTGAGTTTCGTCGCATAAGTTGTATCCATCGCGCGAGTGTTTTCCCATGTTCTTCACCGCGTAACTTCTCGCCGCCACTGCCTGAGCTTTTACCGCTTCAGCAGGCCAGCTGCCTGGCACTTCGGCAAGTCCGCAAAGGTATTCTTCAAGGCCGCTTGTCAGAACGGCTCGAATTCTCCAGCTGCTTGCTGAATAGCACCTTATCTCGAGCGGGGTTGAAGATTCGAGCCTCCTTAAACCGCAGTTTTTGTTCTGCGGGAGACGGAGCACGGATTGCGGGGAATCCCCGGTTATGATCAGGTGTTCGCTGGGGCCACCGTATTCCCTGTTGTTGAGCGCCTGACCGGATGGGGTTTTTATGATAAAACCTCCCGTCTGGCTCAGGGTGATCACCCAGGTTTCCCCTGCTTTGATATTCGCGCCCTCGATTGATTTTTGAGCTGTTCGCACAGTGAATAAGCCGGATTCTGCCCTCAGATGAATCTCTGTAATTCCTTCGATGAGCCCGATTCTCACTGTCTGCGGGCAAGGGCGTTTTTCAACGCGCGAATTTGTGAAGTAATAAGAAAGTATGTCTCTATAGGAAAAGCCTTTAAGCGCCATACCTCGCGCGCCGTACTGGCACATCCCGACCCCGTGCCCCCAGCCCGATCCCTGGAAAACGTATTTATCTTCCTGGGCGAAGGAAAAAGTAATCATCGAGAATATCGAAAGGAAAATAAGCCATGTTATTATGAAAACTTTCAGATTATGGGAGCCTGCTTTGTTTTTCCGTTCTTTAAATGAGATCCCGATCATTTCCTTGCTGCTTACGATATGGCCTTAAAACTTAATTTTAAAATATTCATTTGACTGTCAAAATGACACCTCGCCATGAATACCAGAAAAAATACCGAATGGAATCATATCAGTTCATATCAGTTTTGTCTTAATTCTATTGTGAGCACCTGCCTGTACCATAGGGCCCTGTTTTAATAAACGTTTTTTCTGTCTTTCCTGCGTCATTTAAGGCTGTATTAGGATTTTGGTTGGCTTTTTGCTGTTGTTTGGAAAACGGCGTTCTTTTTCGTTCTAAACATATAGGCTTGCGCGGTTAGGCCTCCGTTTGATTCGAGAAAATGAGGCTCTGATATCAATGAGCGTTGGTAAAAATGCGTCCTGAATAAAATCCATCTACGGCATATCGCGGATTTTATGGCACGTGTTAATTTGAGTATCCATGTGCGATGGTTGGCGCGGCGTCGTCGACCTTTGGGTTAATTTTTTGCAAGAATTATAAACTTTAATTAAGCATTTGGAGAATATGAAATAAGTGCTTGCGTAAATCTTGATGATGGTCCAGCGCGTAAATTCGCTTGCGTTGTTCCTCAGGTAACGTTAAAAAAGGTGCAAAATCAAGCCCGCCATAGTGAAATATATTAAGAGTCCCGCTGAGTCGATAATCGTTGTCAGGAGAGGACTGCTTGCCGTTGCTGGGTCTAACCTCAGCTTTGTCAGAAGCATTGGCAGGAGAAGACCAATTAAGTTGGCGAGCATAACTATCAGGACCATGCTCAAACCCACAACGATCCCGACTCTCCAATCCCCCCTTATAAAGCCAAGTATCCAACTCGCGAAGCCCATCGTTGCTCCGAGAAATAGTCCCACGCCCAGCTCTTTTATGAGCGCCTTGAACCAATCTTTCGTGGATATCTCACCAACAGCAAGAGCGCGAATTATGATTGTCGCCGATTGCGAGCCTACATTACCCCCGCTGTCCGCAAGCAGCGGGAGAAAGAATGCAAGCACGATTGCTCTGGAAAGAGTCTTTTCGAATGCCGCGATAACACCGGAGGAGACAAGGTTTAGGAAAACAAGAAAGAGGAGCCATCCTATTCTCCTTTTAAAAAGGCCAATGACTCCCGTTTCCGGATAGCTCAGTCTCAAAGGCGCAACCGCGGCTGTTTTGTGGAAGTCCTCTGTTGTCTCTTCCTCGGCCACATCCAAGACGTCATCGACTGTGACGATTCCGAGAAGTATTCCTTCTGAATCAACTACTGGAAGTGCCTCGAGATCATAACGCTTGATCAACTGGACTGCTTTTTCTCTGTCTTCCGTTACAAGAATGCTCACGAAACTGTAATCCATAATATCTTCGACGTGATCCTCCGGGTCAGCGAGGATAAATTTTCTCAACTCGAGGGCGTCAAGGAGCTTCCATTTCGCGTCGGTTACGTATATGACGTTGATTGTTTCGCTTTCTTTCCCCTTTGTTCTGATGTGTTCAAGCGCTTTTTCTATTGTCCAGAAAGAGCGTACTGCAACGTAGTCGGGTGTCATTAATCTTCCGACCGACTCCTCAGGATAACCAAGAAGCCCGATGGCTTCCCGCAGATCTTCAGGCTTGAGAAGGTTCAGCATTCTCTGAACGACCTGGCCCGGTAATTCCTCGAGGAGGTCGGTTCTGTCATCTGGCTTAAGGTCAGCAAGGAGGACTCGTGTCTCCTCATCGGATAGAGCCATTAAAAGATCGTCTCTGTAACTTGGCTCCATAGATGCGAAAACCTCTGATGCTTGGTCCCGGGGAAGGAGACGAAACACCAGAATCCTGTCGGCTTTGTCAAGGCTGAGAATAAGGTCAGCAAGGTCGGGGGCGGGGATGTCTTTGACCTCTTCTCTGAGCGTTATCCACTTTCGTTCGTTAATCAGTTCCTTGAGTCTGATTTCGGTAACAGTTGTTTGCACGTCTGTCATTTCCCCACCTCCTTTTTCCCTTAGAGTTTGCCTTTAAACTGAAAACGATTTACCTCCAGGCTACTATCTATGTAACCAGAGCGCATAAAAGTCAGTTATTTTTCAATCCCGCGGTTTCGCGCGTTTATGTAAACCGCGGAAGTTTTGTTCCTTGCGCAAATAGATTGTTTTTCAAGATTTTTATCTGGGGGTGCTCATTAATCAGAGCGATTGAACGGGACTTTCAATTCTCAAAGCGCGAGATAGCACCTTTGAGAATGCTCGGAGTGAAGGGGATGGGCGAAACTTTCTGGATTCCCCGGCGGGGATAAAGCCGGAGCATCCTGCATCCTTCTCACAACCGAGCTATCCCATCAATGGCCACCCCCCGGTATGACTGATTCTTCCATTTTATCTTTCACCTTCCGACTTTTATTAGTTTAACCAAGTTTGGTCTTTTCTCAAGTAAAATCGCGAATTATGATATATTAATTTCTAATTGTTCTCAGTATCAAAGCCTTTTATCGGCTTTTCATCACCTCTCATTATATTTTTTACATAAGTTCTCGCCGCAGTAATAAAGGCTTCCCGGTTTTTAACCAGTTTCCTGCACGGAGAAGCCAAACGAACCCTCACAGTAGGACCCGTCTGCCCAGTAAACTGTATAGAAAACCCTATAATTACCGGTTCCTATATAGGGATTAATCCTCACGCTCATAGAACGGTTGTCAACCGGGAGTATCATCGGACCAGTGCTCACTAGTTTCCCATCAACTGTGACTTTTATGAATGACCCGCTCCCCAGGTCTGAGGTGAATCTTATGGTAACCATCTCTGGAGGATGGGGGAGAAGTGCGTTATTGGGGGGATCGGAAGACAGGAAGTGAATCGTTTTGTTGTTCTTAAAAAATTCTCTCACGAATGGTTTTACCTCTGGTCTTTCAGGCGGAGGCGAATGCTCGGTTAACGGCGCGCTCTCCATTTTGTTTTCTGTTTTGCTTTCACGTTTAGGTTTAGACAGATTACTGGTGCCGGACCGCGTGGCGCAGCCCGCGATTGGCTGACAGGTTATGAACAAAACCAGCAGGACAAGCAGATATTTATCTGGTTTCCTGGTTTTGTTTTTTACGCACGAACGAGAAGTTTCAATCATTTCACCCTACCCTGTATTTAGCGAGCACATAAGCCATGAACCTAAAGAAAAGTCGCGCGCCCCGGTTGAAAAGACGCGGAAAATGGCGTCTCAGGGCGTAATGTGTTCTCTGAAAAGGAGTTGTTACCTGTAGATACTTATCCTTTTTTATCGCTTTTATTATCGTTTGGGCGGTGTTTTCGGGCTTTTCACCGAGAAGCGCGAAGTATTTGACAAGCTTTCTCACATCTTCACTGAAACCTTTTAATGGACTTGCTTCCCATATAGGAGTTTGAACCATTCCGGGACATATGCACGTAACTTTTATTCCGTGCAGGAAGGACTCGGCTTTCAGTCCCTCACAGAGGCCAACCACGCCAAACTTCGCGGTAAGGTAAGGGGCAATGAATATCTGATCAGCCCAGAGGCCGCTTATTGAGGCAACGTTGACAATGTGTCCACTTTTTTTTTGGACCATGTGGGGATATATAGCGTTCACAGTGTTTATGGGACCCCACAGGTCGACATTGATGATCCTTTTCCAATCAGAGATGTCTAACTCCTCAATGGGTGCCATACTTGCAACCCCGGCGATATTCAGCAGAAAATCTATCGCGCCGGTGAACTTTATTGCTTCGTCGACCGCTTTCTTTACCTGGTCAAAATCAGTCACGTCAACAACGATCGTTTTTACGTTTGTGCCCAGCTTCTGTATTTCTTCTGATGTTTCCTTAAGTCCCTGAGCGTTGATGTCTAAAAGCACAAGAGAACTTGCTCCTTCCTGCGCCATCGCGAGGCTTGTTGCCTTTCCGATTCCGCTCGCCGCTCCGGTGATAACAGCGGTCTTACCCTTTATTTCGCTCATTGCGTCGTGCCCTCCATCCTCTGTCTAGAACAATCTTTTCCTTGGGCTTGCCAGACGCTTAAGAATCGTCAATTTCGTTTTGCCCGAATCGAACCACTTGACCTCAAATTTAAGAATTCCAGCGCAACCCGGTAACATACGCTCTATCCGCTGCCTCAGAGCGGACAACACCTTGTTGACACTATAGCGAGCTCCGGTAGCTTTCACTTGTTACGCGAAGGGTAATTTTTTACGGTATTTGATCGAATCGGCTTTCTCGCGCTTTTGTTGAATAGTCCGGCATTACTGGACGCGTTCGAGTATAACCGTTCCTCCTTGTCCGCCTCCTCCGCAAAGTGTCGCCGCGCCATACTTGAATCCCTCAAGTTCCATGATTCGCGCAAGAGTACCGGTGATTCTTGGTCCGGATGCCGCGAGAGGATGGCCTATAGCAATAGCCCCACCCTTTATGTTCACTCTTTCAGGTTCGATTCCAAGCTCTTTGACGGCGTACAACGGAACAATCGCAAACGCCTCGTTTATTTCCCAGGCTTCTATGTCTTTTACATCCATACCAGCTTTTTCAAGCGCTTTGCGAGAAGCGGGCACGGGGCCGACTCCCATGATGCTTGGATCAACGCCCGCCCCGCCCATGGAAATTATCTTAGCCTTTGGTTTAAGACCAAGCGACTTTGCTTTTTCCTCACTCATTAGTAAAACTGCCGCCGCTCCCGCGTTGAGAGGAGAGGAGTTCCCGGCGGTTATCTGCCCGTCGGGCTTGAACGCGGGCTTGAGCTGAGAAAGGGCTTCCATAGTGGTGTCCGGGCGGATCGAGAGGTCGCTCGATATGACTTTCTTCTCACCGTCCGCGAGAGTGACCTCGAAAGGAAGAATTTCTTCTTCGAAATAACCATCGTTAAGGGCTTCAGTCGCTTTTTGGTGACTGCCAAGTGCCCATCTGTCCATGTCTTCCCTTGTGAAGTTGGTAAGGGAAAATAGTTTTTCTGCTGTGAGGCCCATCGACAGTGCAGTTTGGAGTTCATATTTTTTCAAATTCGGGTCCTGAAAGAAACGGGGGTTAACATTGAGCAGGTCAGGGTTGAATGCTGGATCTAGAGCGACATGAGTCATATGCTCCATGCCACCCGCTATCACTATCTCTGAATAGTCGAGCATTATTTCCATCGCGCCCTGATGAATCGCACTCATTCCCGAGATGCATACCCGGTCAATTCCCTGGGCGGGCACACTGAAGGGAAGTTCGGCAAGCATAACTATTGTTCTGCCACCCATGAGGAAATTCTCACGCATCTGGAGACTGCACCCTGTGAGGATATCCCCAATATCTTCGGGAGGCACGTTGTTTCGCTTTATAAGTTCCTTGACAACTCTCGAGAGCGCCTCATCCATTCTAAGGTTGTTGAACACATCCCTTTCGGGCTGCGCCGGTCTTGACCGCGAAAAGGGGCTTCTTAACATGTCAACAATAACAACTTCAGCCATTCTAACCTCCTGTTGTCTGCGCGTTTCAATACCACATTTATTCGACATTTTATCAGTAATCGGGTCTACCGTCGCTATGCTCTGGTATGCATTTTTTAGATATCCGAAAGAGGCAGTGAGATAGACAGTTTCTCGTTACTTAAAAAACAAGAATAAACAAGAAAGCGTGTGAGGGAAACGCAGACTCTTGCTTTCCGTTTAATTTCTCCTGCCTGCTTTTTGACTCGAATGTTTTTTATTTTCAAGTCTTTTTACAGGTTTTTGATTCTCAGCCGCCAGCGGTATGATTCTTTTCAGAGAAAACCCTCGATTAACGATTTGACTATCAAACAAGGAGTAACAAAAATGTCCCGCGCTACGTGTGAATCTGTTAAATACGTAGAAAATGGAACCGGTGTTTCTCTTATGCTGATTCCCGGGCTTGAGGGTGACCGGGAGTTCTTCGCTCATCAGATTGAAGGCTTGAGCGATATTGCTAGGGTGATTGCGGTTGACGTGGTTGAAAGAAAGCCATCCTTGGGGACAAGAATGTATCATTATGCCGAGCCGCTGGTTGAATTACTGGATTTTCTTTCAATTGAGAAATGTATCGTTCTCGGGGAGTCGATGGGAGGAATGGTGGCTTTGGAGATGTGTCTGAATTTCCCGGAAAAAATCGTTGGATTGATTCTTTCCAACAGCATTTACGACAGGAGAGTGCGCTCGTTTGGTTTAAACATGCCAACGATCGCGACAATGGCTCACTTTCTTGCGTTCCTTCCCGTGGGAAAGAGCGGAAGAAAAAGATTGCTCGAGTGGGTTGGAAGAAATAGAGGTTTTATTTTCGATCCCTCTGATGGAAACAGGGAGCTTATAGAGTATGTGTTGAAAAGACGCGGTAGGAATAGAGCAGTCGCTTTACTGGACAGGTTCATCGCTGTGGCAAACACGGATTTATCCGGCATGCTTGGAAGAATAAAAACACCCACCCTCGTGATTCGCGGGGAGGAAGACAGGTTTGTGGGGGAAGAAGTTGCGCGCTACCTCTTGCGCAATATTGAAAATTCAGAACTTGCTATCATAAAAGGTGCGGGTCACTGCGCCCCACTTACCGCTTATTCGCAGACAAATGATGTTATCAGGAAGTGGCTTATAGACAAGGGTTTTGTCCGAAATGTTTAAAATTGCTAAACTAAAATCCGTCCTGATACTTTAAATCCGGCATCCGTGAGGTCTCATATAGGTCTTTAGTTCGGCCCTCACCGGTTTGTTTCAGTGAAACCGGTGAATGTTGGCGCTCCTACAGGGCATTTTGGTATGGCTTCAATTTATACTGTTGAGTTCTTCAAACTGGACGGTTAAGAAACATCTATCTTTTTATATTCCATTCCCGCACATGCCTCGCAGCCCAGCCCCGGGTGAAAGACTATTTCCCGTCGTAAACGGATAGGCAACCACAGGGTGGCACAATGACCCTGCAAGTTGGATTTGGTGCGGTATCCCGCCGCGGTACATGTCAAGCGTAATAGGGCGACACGCCTACTCGGGATTGCAAATGAATAACACGGTATAAGGTCTTATTGTTGGTTTTTCTAGGAGACAGATATACAGGTATTAGCTAATACCTGTCTGGGAAGGGGATGATAGAGATCTAATTCTATGGAAAAAGACTATAGAAGATGTTAGATTTTTACCCCCGTGAGAAATTTCCGAATTGCTCGTTTTGCTTCTCCCTCGGGAATTTGCTCAATCTGAAGTGGCATGCGCCCCGTGGCATCTCGAATGCTCATTGTCGATTAGAAAATCTTCGCCCCGAGAAGCATGCCTAACGGCTTCAAAAAGCGATGCTTGCCGCATTGGGGTGCCAGAGGAACTGTTGTTTGCATATGGTACGGAAAAAACAAATTCTCAAGGCTCAAAAGATTATATGTTGTTTCAGAGAAAAATTTCCACTCATCAACCTTTTTGACCTGCCTGTTTCAAATAAAGACCGGATCATTGTATTTATATCCATCATGATCGGACAATTATGTAAAAGAAACAAGAAAAATGTTTAACAGTCACGTGGATTATGTAATTCGAGGTAAGAAAGAAAAAATGATTAGAAAGAGATTTGAGTGAAGGGAGGGTTCAATGGAGAAGGCTAACTGGTACATAAAAGTGGCTGTGGGACTTCTCATACTCTCGGGGATACTCTATCTTGCTCATTACGCTATATTCCACGATGTTCATCATATATTTATCTATATGATTGGCTATTTTGCT
>MU158449.1:13569-16174 GCA_015711695.1 Candidatus Geohydrothermomicrobium daggyaiense | reverse complement strand
GGTCGTATAACCTTTTGAGCGGTCCGGTATGTCAAAAATCGATGCTCGCAGAACCCCGGTTTTATCCGTGAGCCTGGCGAGATAATCGAGTTTTGGAGCGGGAAGGTCGCGAATGGACACAACGGGCCTTGCCCTTTCGGCAATAAAGGGGACTCCTTCCCATCCAGCAATAACAGATTCGAATAGTTTTAAATATTCTTTAGCCACCTCTTTCCATATCATCCGGCGACCGAACTCGTAGCAGTTTAACCTCATGCGCTCGAGCCTTTCCGGATCATTCAGCAGGGATATGACCGCGCGTGCTATTCCTTCCGAATCGAAAAAATCGACAAGGATTCCACGCTCATCTGAAAGGAGCTCCTCGGCGTAGTAATACCTTGTTGAAACAACGGGCCTACCCAGAGCAACCGCGTAAGCGAGAGTCCCGCTAACGATTTGTCCTTTCTCAATATATGGCGTCAAATAAATGTCACAAGCGCACAAGAACTCTATAAGCTCCTCGAGCGTAACGAACCTGTCATAGAAGATTACTCTTTCCTCAACGCCGAGTTCCCTTGCCATCCTCTTTAAAAAGAACCTGTATCGCTCCCCTTCTTTTTTCTTGACAGGTGGATGTGTTGCGCCAACCACAACTAAAACCACGTCGGGAAATTCCTGGACTATCCTGGGAAGCGCCGCGATTGCGTATTCAATCCCTTTCCTTCTTGAAAGCAGCCCGAAGTTAAGAAGAACTTTCTTGCCCTCCAGACCCCATTTCCTCTTGTGCTCATCTGGGTGTGAGAATGGTCTGTCGGGTACGCCCTGGTGAATCAGAAAAACGTTATCGCCCGGTATCCCGTAGTATTTTTCGAGAAATTCTATCGCTTTTTTGCTCATTACAATCAATGCCCGGGAATGTTCCGCCACTCTCATCAGAGCTTCCCTCCGGACAGGTTCAGGATCAGGCAGGACAGTGTGAACGGTAGTTACGACCGGTTTTCTCAATTCTTTGAGCATGTCGGAAATCAAGATGCCGAATGGACCACCAAAAATTCCGAATTCGTGCTGGAGGCAAACAATATCCACACCGGAGAGATTTATAAAATCAGCTGCCCGGTGATAATCACGCGGGTGGTTCGCGTTGATTTCAAACCTCACAACTGAAGGGTAATCGTAGCCCTCAGGCCTGTCGTTCATCGCCACGACAAAAACATTTGAATTCTCACCGAGCGCTCTTGACATCCATGTGACAAGATCTGTAGTGAAAGTCGCTATCCCGCATTGACGGGGCACATAATTGCCAATTACAGCGATATTCATACCACACCACCCACATGATTTATCCTAAAAAGAACCAACGGATACCATAATAGTCCCTTGAGTCTCATCGTGCCATAAAAACCATTCGATAGTAGTCGATGAGATTTAGGCATGTTATGGTAAACAATTTAACACGAAAGCCTTGAACTGATAAGATTTTGAACTGTTCGCGCTCAAGCATGGCAAGCACAAAAAGCCGGGTTGAGAAATAACTTTTAAAAAGTCGGCAGCGCGATATATTAGGGAAAACTAAAGTGAGTATAAGGACTGGAGAAATTGAACAGTTCGAGAAACCTAGGGAAAGTCATTGGAGAAGGCTTTCGGATACTCGCCGCACATGTACGCGCCACCTTCTTCCCGGGGAACAAGGTGGAATGCACCTGCTGCGGGCGAAGCTTTTCAAGATTTCTTTATTCGCCTTACATGACCGCAAGATGTCCCTTTTGCATGTCTATAGAGAGATACAGACTTCTTTGTAAATTCCTCGTAGAGGAGATGGACTTCGGCCAGGTAAGAATGAGATTTCTTGATATCGCACCGCTGTGGTGTTTCAAGCTTTTCTGCCGTCAATTCACTAACGTTGAATATGTCTCGGTAGATATTCGATCTCCGTTGGCAGATTACAAAATGGACATACAGTCCCTCCAGTTCGACGATGAATCTTTCGACGCGGTTTTGTGTTACCACGTCCTGGAGCATGTTCCTGACGACCGAAAAGCAATTCGTGAGATATTCAGGGTCTTAAGACGCGGCGGTTGGGCGCTTGTTCAGGTGCCGATTGAAGCGTCAGAGACGAAAGAGCGGGAAGAAATGACTCCCTATGAGATAAAGAATGTGCTAAGGTGGGATGACCACCTGCGTTCATACGGTCCCGACTTCTTCGACAGGCTCAAGGAGGCGGGTTTTGTTTTATCTATAAGCGACTTTGTCACCCGCTTGCCAAACGAGGAAGTTGAAAGATTTGGGCTCGACCTCAAAGAGAGGATCACTGTCTGCAAAAAGCCCGCTTAAATCCAGCCTACGGCAAAACTGTCGTCTCCTCTTGCGCCGAGACAACAATGGGGTTTTCTCCATAGTTGATGCAGGTTTATTCGCTGGAGTTGTAGAAGTAAAATTGCAAAAAAGAATTGCGGGCAGTTACAGACCTCGCTTCTTTAGGAATGATAACAGTAACCGCCACGCTGCTTTGCCGTCAGTAAAAACCCTTAAAGATGAAAAGTTTATAATAGGGTTACTCGATGCCGAATATAGTATCGAGCGCCGGTAATCGCTTGAATCCCGGCTAACGTCGAAGGGGTAAGATATG
>MU158449.1:6839-13559 GCA_015711695.1 Candidatus Geohydrothermomicrobium daggyaiense | reverse complement strand
GAAACCTGGACAGGTCATACAAGCAGTAAAGAAGAGATTCTGGATAATTGCGATTATCGTCGTCGTCGCGGCGCTTGCTGCAGCTATCATAAGCCGTGTTCAATCTCCCGTTTATAAGGTTGAAATAACGCTTGCGGCAGTTGCTCCTATAAATCCTGTGACAAAGCAGCCTGACGCAACGATAACTCTTGCTTACCAGACCGTTATGCCGACAATCGCGGTCGCCTGCGAAAGCCCTGATATAGCAAAGAAGGTGCGACAGCGCCTTATCAAGAGCCAGATAGACATCTCTGAGGAAGAACTTTTGAAAAAGATAAGCGCCGGGGCTGTCGCGAACACAAACTCCCTGCGTATTACCGTAACCGACAGAGTTCCGTACAGAGTCCAGGAGATTGCCAACGCCTGGGGTATTGTATGTTCGCAATCCTTAAGCAAGAGCACCGTTTTGCTGAACGGGTCACTCGAGTTCGTCAAGACCGCCCCACTGCCGGACAAGCCAACTCAGCCGAAGCCCACGGTCTACATGGGTCTCGGTGTTTTTCTTGGACTTGTCCTGGGGTTTTCACTCACGATTGGCATGGAGTATTTTAATCCACACTTTCGATCTCCCGAAGAGGCAGAGGAAATGCTTGGCCTTCCTGTGCTTGGAGTGATCCCGCGGAAGACCCGAAAAGAGGAGTTAAGGGAATCTTATGCCGCGCTTCGAACGGGATTACTTTTCTCACAGGATGAACACGAGCGCTCAACCGTTCTGGTTGCGGGAGCCGTACCAGCGAAAGGTGTTCATGATGTTCCGATAAATCTTGCTAAAAGCGTATCGGACACCGGGAGAAAAACGCTACTAATCGACGCAGACATGAGAAATAGGACAATCTCATCTTTGATGGGCGCGGACGGCCTTAAGGGAATATCTGACATCATCGAAAAAGGGGAAAGCCCTAAAGGCAAAGTGGCAACCACAAATCTGCCCAATCTTTATCTTCTTCCAGCGGGAAACTCGACGGATAATCCCACTGATTTAATTTCACGACCCCAATTCGAGAATCTTTTAAAAGACCTCAAGAGCGAGTTTAACATGTTGATCATGGATGCCCCCACCGCTGCGGAGGCAGTCGACGCGGCAGTGCTTTCGACTTACGCTGATTTTTCACTTGTGGTGATCGACGTCAAGACGTGTCCGAGAAACCTCGCGCTCCATGCACTGGAAGTATTCGAGAGATTGCACATCAGACCCACAGGTGTTGTTCTGACTAACGTGAAGAAAGTCAAAACTTCGAGAAGGATTTAATGTGGAGGTTTGAGCCTGATCGTGCTGGACAAATAGGCGAAAGAACTTCAAATTGACACGCACTCCATCACTCCGCAAAAATTCATTTTTTTCGAATAGTTCTCAGCAACTCGTTAAAGTTAGCAAAATCAACACCAGCACCCCGGAAGAGAAATGGAAAGAGTAGGACAGGTAAGCAAAAACGCGTCAGCGCTTATAATGTCAAAACTCGTGACGAGTTCCCTTTTCTTTCTGCTCGCGATCTTTATAAACAAGCAATTGGGACCAAAGTACGCCGGGGTTTACGCATACGGTTACACACTTTACACAATGTTTCAAGTTTTGCCTGACTTCGGCATCGGCAATATCTCAGTGCGTGACATTTCTCAAAACCACCAGCGCGTTCGGAAATATTTCCCGAATGTCGTTAACTTAAGGCTCAGGCTCGCGGGATTAGCGTTTGTTCTAATCACGATCACCAACATAGCCGGTACGCTGATACAGCGTTCTGATCCTCTTTCGGGACCCAGGTTCTGGGTGGTGCTCGCCATATCCTTCTGCCTTCTTGTGGAGCAGCCCTTTTCTAACTCGCTTGCCGAAAACTTCATCGGCCTTGAGAAGCTCACGACCGTGGCGTACGTGTACCTGATAATGGGAATTTTGAGGGTAACTGTATCATTCTTCGTGGTCTCACAGATCAGCGCGCATCCTTCAACGAGCGAGGCGGTGAGGGTGCTTGTCTTACTCATGGTCACCTACATTGGAACAATGATTTACTCAATAATCCATTTTTTCATTGTCTATAGGCGCACACTTGCCACGCTCGAGGCCCCGCCGGCAGGAAAATTCGAAAAGGCGCTGGCCGAAGCGATCGGGGTCCGTCCGCCAGGACAGGGAGGGTTCGGCAGGGCTATAGTTGCTGACTATTCATTGAAAAGCATGTCTGGGGTTCCAAAAAGAGGAATCTTTACTTTAGATGACCTAAAAGAACCTGATGAAATTCCTCTCGAGTGGATGCCACATCTTTCGAGAAGGATGGGTCCATTGAAGCGAGGAAACACGCCGCGCTCGACTCCTGGCACAGACCATAATTCAGGCGATGCAAAAAAATCTCGCCGTACCACCGTTTTCGATAAAAACTCAGCTGCATGCGCAAGTTCGGTAGGTCATGCAGGGAACATGAAAAGAAAACCGACGCCCGACGAAAAAAAAGAGTGTTCAGGTCTCATACCGCCAGATGTACCCGGTGGACCCGTAAGCGCAGGATCAGAAAGCGACGCTAATAACCTTTCGCGAACACAGCAACCGGCGAAAAAAACTGAAGCAGTCTATACAGGCAGAAGAGGATTCATAGAAAAGAAAGAAGCCAGTATGCCAGATCGCTATCTCAAAAAAGGCGAAAGCAAAAAAGCAACAAGCCCTGAATTGATGTCTAACAAGGAGCTAAGGCGCTACCTGCTAGTGAATGCATGGCCGCTTGCCGTTGTATCTCTCGGGGTTGCAATTTACGCCTCGCTCGATGTCCCGATCCTTGCATGGATCAAGGGAAACACTTCCGTTGGACTCTATAACGCGGGTAGCATGTTCGCCAAAGCGTTTGCGTTCCTGACCCTTGCAGTAAACATGGCGGTCCTTCCAGCAGTATCTGTAGTGGGAGGAAAGTATCCCGAAAGGCTTGGAAAAATTTGGGAGAAACTTCTTCTTTACGCATTTGTTGTCACTATGCCGCTCGCAGTGATAATACCCGTTATCGCAAGACCTGTCCTTCTCGTTCAGAAACACCAGTTTTCCCAAGCCTGGATCGTTGTGTGGTTGACCATGGCAGCAATGTGCTTCACGGTCATGACAGCCATAAGCTTTCCTTTTTTCGTCGTCATCAACAAACAGAAAAGAATCACAACCGTTGTGATGATCAGCATCGTGCTCAAAGCGGCTCTGAACCTCATATTGATACCGCTTTTCGATTTCCGAGGAGCGGCAATCACCGCGCTCACAAGCGAAGCTGCAGCGTTTTCACTTATTTATTTTCTTCTTTCCAGAGAATTGCGATACAGATCCGCATTCCCCCGGCTTGTTCCCCTGCCGGTCATTTCCTGGGGAATCCTGTACATAACATGGTTTGGGCTGTACAGGTTCGTGTTCAGCGCAAAACATTTTTACCAAAAACTCTCAGGGTCCGCAGTAAGCGCCATCTCCATATCCGCCGCTGTATTTCTTGTATACGTTATTACAGTAATATTAACCCGGACGATCTCGAAGCCAGGTTTGAATGAACTCAACCAGTTACTGAAGGTGGAAGGATGAAACCAAGAAAAGGAATGTCCAGCGTTCTGCTTTCATACCGCAGATACAGACTCAACATTTTCGCGTTGTTACTTGTCTTTCTTCTTGTCGTACCGGTAGTTGGCGGCTGTTCGTGCGGAGTAAAAAACGTAATAGATCAAGTTTCACTCACCGCTCGGGGACTCAAGCTTCTTAACCTGATAAAAGAAAAAGCAGGAGAGGGTTACGACGTTCGTTCACCGCGCGCAAAGTGGATCGACGCCCTTGATACATACAGCAAAGGCGATTATTTAAGGACATCCACACTCCTCGACGAAATCGAAGCGGAGCTTCCTTCGCTTAAGAAAGTAGGCGAGCGAATTTTCTTCAAAAGCACAGGAGATATCACAGTATCAGCGCTCGTTTTCAAGCCAAATCTAAAGGGGCCCTGGCCCGTTGTCGCCGTAAATCATCCGGGCTTCGGGGAAGCAGCGGATTTCAGCGACGTCGGCATTGTTTTTGCAGAAAAGGGGTATCTTGCGCTCGTTTCTGATTTCCGTGGAAGCGGGAAGTCACAGGGTAGGCATGAACTGGCAAAGGGGGAAGTTGACGATGTGATATTCGGTCTGAAATATCTTGAGTCAAAAGGGTGGGTTGATGATGAAAGGATTGCAGCAACCGGACAGAGTCACGGAGCTACTGTTTCATTGCTTGCGGCAGCAAAGTACAAAAAGATAAAGTGCGTCGTCGCCGAAGCGGGCTTCAGCGATGCTGCAGAAGGATACAAACATATTTCCGCATCCGATGACCCCTCCTGCAAGGAGATGCTTGCAAAGGTGAAAGAAATAATACCGGGAGGCCCCGACCAGTACCCTGAAGAATACGCGGTGAGATCGGCGATAAACTATGTGAAAGAAATCAATGCATCGATTCTCCTGATTCATGGCGCAAAAGACCCTCTTGTTCCAGTAGACCAGTCGATCAAACTCTATGAAGCCTTGAAAGCTGCGGGAAAGACCGTTGAGTTAAAGATTTACCCTGACGAGGGGCACTGCGTGAACAACCCGCTTGGAAGAGAGGAAATCTGGAACATGACCCTGGAGTGGTTTAAGAAAAACGGCGTTTAGATGCTTCGCAAAGGGCGAATCTTCCGGTGAGGTTAACCGTTAAATCAATTGAAAACGGTACCGAAAATGAAAAAGCACGATAGAGAACATGATGAAAATTTGAATGAGGCAAGGCTGCGGGCAAAGCGTGTATCCGATTTTCTGGAGCTTTCCGAAGGGATGAGAACTCTTCTCATCGGGGAACATGAGGGCATTCTGGCATCTATCATCGAGAGTATGTCTGGCTGCTCAGCTGTATGGTACGAGCCTGTGGAAAATCCCTCTCTCAAAGGGAAAGCAAAGTTCGTTGATTATAACTCACTGGGAAGACCCATAGGAGACCCTTATGAATTACCTTACGAGGACAAATCTTTCGATCGGCTTGCGTCGCAATTCACGCTCAATCTGCTATCTGATCCTCAAAGGGCGCTCACAAACTGGTTTCGTGTGTTGAAAAACGGAGGACTAGCGGTCTTGGTTACCCTAAACAGCGCTTTTACTGGATGGCACCAAAGACCTCTTCCGCGATTAAGGTGGACCTACTCAAAGGATAAGCTCTGGAAGATGTTAGAACAAGCGGGCTTCCTGCCGCTCAAAACCACTTCCCTTATACCAAATCTCCGGCTCCCGCTCTTATATCGCGGAGATCTATCATTCTGTCTAAAACTCGAGCGGTTTCCAGTGCTAAGCGCAAGAGGGAAAATACTCATTATCTCATCGATCAAACCCTGAACGGAGGCTGGAAAGGGAGAGCATGAGACCTCTCGTCGGTATTGACGCAAGGGCACTATCGAATATCAACAAATACAGGGGCATCGGAAGATATACTGCCCATATTGTCGAGTCAATAATTTCGCAGGCGACAGACCTGAATTTCATACTGTTCGGTTATGGGGAAAACCCCCCCGATAACATGCTGTGCCCCGATCTGTGGAATATTGTTGACTGGGTTGAAATACCCGTGGTCGGAAAGGGAAAAGAATATCCCTCACCACTAGAATACTTGACATTCGCGAAAGTGGTGGCAAACTCGGGCGTAAGCCTTTTTCACGGGATTGACCACAATTTGACCCCATTTTTAAAATGCAAGAGCATTGTGACGGTCCATGACCTGATTCTGCTTGTTTTACGGGGACCTTATCTCGGACCAAAGTCCTACTTGTGGATAACAGCGCACCGCAAAGCCGCACAGAAAGCCTCAGCGGTTATCGCGGTTAGCGAGTCCACCAGGAAAGATGTCCACAGGCTTTGGAAAATCCCTCTTGAAAAGATTCATGTGATATATGAGGGCGTAAGTTACGGATTTGAGCATGTCGATCACGACTCTCTCGAATCTTATCTTGAAGTCCACGATATAAAAGAGCCATATTTCCTCTACATGGGTGGATTCGATCCGCGAAAGAACATACACAACATGCTTCTCGCATTCAAGCGATTTTTGAAAATCACTCGCAGCAGCCACAAACTTGTCCTTTGCGGAAACGTCTCAGGTTTTGAAGATTATCTTAGAAGTGAAATAGCCGACATGGGCCTTGACCAGAGTATATTGATGCCAGGCTTCGTCAGCGATGAAGACCTGCCATATCTTCTCTCGGGAGCAGAAGCGCTTGTTTTTGTCTCTGTGTATGAAGGATTTGGTCTTCCTGCCGTCGAAGCAATGTCGCTCGGCACGCCCGTGATAGCTTCAAGATCTTCATCCCTGCCCGAAATCCTAACTGGAGCGGGCGTACTCGTTGATCCCTTTGACCCCGAAGATATCGCCAGAGCCATGTTAGTGATATGCTCCGATGATAAATTCAGGGACAGCCTGGTGCGTCTGGGTTTGGAAAAAGCTAAGGAATTTACCTGGGAAAAAGCTGCTTCCCGCATACTGGAACTATACCGCTTGGTTCTCGAGGGAGGTGCAGGAGATCAAAACCGGCACTACTTCAGCAAGCCGTGCCCCGATGGGTACTAAGACCGTGAAGAAATACGCAACCGGCGCTATGACCATTATAGGTCTCGCCGCGCTTGGAGCCGCGCTGGCTTTTGCTTCTTCCACGCTTCCCGTGAAAATCATTCTCGGGACTGTGGGCGGGATTGTCC
>MU158449.1:0-6829 GCA_015711695.1 Candidatus Geohydrothermomicrobium daggyaiense | reverse complement strand
TGTAATTTACAAAAACCCGTTTATCGGGATCGTGCTCTTCCTGGTATTCAACCTCACACTCCCGCAAGCAGGCCCTTCGCTCGCACTCGGGCTACAAATGGGGGTGGTGGGTGAAACAAGGGGACTGCACTTCAACATACACGAAATCATTATGGCGATGGTCCTTGTCGCGTGGCTTATTAGGGTCTTCCTCAAGCAATCGTCGTGGAGAGAATCTAGCCCCCTAATAATACCTATCCTTCTATATGTGCTCACCTCCATTCTCGCTTGCTTCGTCGGCATCCTGAACGGCGGTTCTTATCTCCTCGCGGCTTTCAGGTTTATCAGAACAACATTCTTCGCTTATATATTTTTTGTCTTTCTTAACAACATCAAGACAAGGAAGCAGATACAGCATGTCGTGGTCGTTTTCATGATCTGCGCCACGCTCGTCGCCCTTTTCGGACTTGTTCAAAAAGTGCTTGGCCAGGCCTGGACAGAAAATTTTGCGCAGCGGGTTTTCGCGAAGCTCGGTTATCCCGAAGAGGTCAATTATGTTGCAGGGGAGTCAGAGGGTCAGGCATACAGGGTCAACTCCTCATTCCTACACCCGAATGTTTTAGGCGCCTACCTTGTCCTCGTGCTTCCATTTTTTGTAAGTCTGTTCTGGTGCTACCGCAAGGGACTACACCGGCTACTGCTGGTCACTGGGCTGGGAATTGTCGTGGCATGCCTTTTTTTCACGGGCTCGCGCGCCGCATGGATCGCGGCAGCCATGATCGCTCTTATCTACTGCATATTCGGATTTTTCGATAAGAGAATGGTGCTTTGTCTCGTCACTTTGATTCTCCTGGTTTCGATTGTTGTGGGGATAATCTACCCGCCCGATTTTGTCAAAAAGAGATTTGTTTCTTTGAGCGCAAAAGAAGCTGCGAAAATACGTGTATATCAGTACAGCCTTGCGCTCGATTTCTTTATGGAGCATCCGCTCTTTGGCCTCGGAATGGGCATGGAGGGAAAGAGAATTAGGGTAAATAATGTGACTCAGATGTGGGCGGCGGTGGAAAACGCCTATCTTACCTATCTTGTGTCACATGGATTGGTAGGGTTTTCCGCTTTCATTCTCCTGTTTATCGTTTACTGGATCATGCTCCTTCTCGTAAGGAGCAACGCCAGGAGCGACCCCTTCCTTAAATATTACTCTGAAGCGCTTTTTCTCGGGATAGTTGGGATCGCTGTGGCAAGCCTTTTTGGAGCGTGGCTACTTTTTGGCATTGGTATGGTGACAATGTTCTGGTCAGTTTTCGGAATAGCTGGAAGTCTTTATAATGTTGCCTCCAGAGAAGGCTATCTGGGTGAGAAAAAACGGAAAAAACAGCTTTTTTCGTCTGAAGCAGCGGGCTTTCAACATTGATTATCGCTTCGCCGTTAATGATTAAAAAAGAGAATACTAACGGAAGGAGAGCACTCCCTTGGAAGAGGGGTTCGACAAGTTAAAGCAGATCGGGACGAGAGGCTGCATTTAGAGATAGTTTAGCTGCCATGCGCCCGTCTCAAGAGATGAACGAATCAGAAATCCTATGAAAGGGGGCAAACGATGGAACGGAAAAAACTCATTCTACTCGCAAAGGGATACGCGTTTCTAATCCGGAACAAAATCGCCTGGATGATAATCAACAGAATCCTTGACGTTTTTGCCTGGCTCGATATCAGGATTCTCGCGCTCCTTTCGATGTGGCATCCTGATATGAAATACAGATTGAAGTACCTTCGAAAACGTGGCGTATCTATCGGAGAGAATGTCCATATTGATTACGGGGTATATATTGAGTTCACCACACCAAAAGCGATAATAATCGAGGACTATGTTGGGATAGGTTATGGAGCGAACATAATATCCCATGACGCTGGGCTTAACGCGATAGTGGATATACCCATGAGAGTCACACCAGTAAGACTTTGTTACGGATCGAAAATAGGATCATATGTGACAATCCTGCCCGGTGTAACCATGGGGCGGTTTTCAGCCGCACTTGCCGGATCGGTTGTGACTAAAGACGTTCCTGAAGGGACCGTGGTCGCGGGAAACCCGGCAAAACCAATAGGCAAAGTTGAAGATTTTATCCAGGGATGGCAAGCGGATATGAAAGTTCGGCCAGAGTTTTACTACGATCATCCCAATGAAAACAGGCCCCCTTCCACTCCTTACGATCATCTCGTAACCTGGCGAAAAGAGGGAATTAAAATCCAGCCTGCCACAAAACTAAGGACAGGAACACCTTTTGATTACATCCTTGACGCTAAAGAACCTAGCTCAAAGGAATGAGGTTCAAATGCCTGGCTCGGATATTAATACGGGTTCAGTTGATGAGCATTCTGAAGCTCCTGCAGGGCTCTATGATGATGAATATTTCCGACTTCGTGAATCAATAAAAGATTTTCAGATTGAAGTAAAACTTCTTTTAAAACTCCTTGAACTCAAACCAGGGCTAAGCGTGCTCGAAATCGGATGCGGAAGCGGTGTGCTCCTTTCAATCCTCGAAGAGAGAAGATGCAAACCCGCTGGAATTGATCTCTCCGAAGATGCGCTCAAAATCGCAAGAAGTAGAACAAGATGCAGCGAACTTTTCAGAGCGGACGCGACGCTGCTCCCTTTCGAGGACTCGAAATTCGACCGTATCGTTGCCAACCACCTTGTCGAACATCTACAGGATCTGACGGGCGCTCTAAAAGAATGGAGAAGAGTAATGAAGCCTGGCGCTCTTCTCGCGATATGCACACCAAACCGGCTATATCCCGATAAAGCGATTTTCGATGATCCAGGACATATCCGGTATTATGACACCCATGAGCTCAAAAAGATTCTTGAGTCAGAGGGGTTTACCGTGATCCAGAGTTTCACGGTCTTCCCGCACCTCGGCGCAAGAGCCCTGAGTGTGAAAATTGGCGTTCCGTTCCACCGCGTGTTTAAGTGCATGCCTTATTTTCGCCAAAGGGGACGTAGCGTCCTTGTTTCAGCAGTTCTCACCGGGAAATGAAATGCATCGCGTAAGACTTCTTATTGTAAACCACGCTGTCGAGCTTGGAGGAGCCGAACTTGTGCTCCTGAAAACGCTTGACCACGCTCCCAAATCTCTTTTTGAGGTAGAAGTTGCCTGTCCCCACGAAGGTCCGCTGACTGAGGAACTGGCGAAAAGAGGGGTATTGGTTCACATGGGGCATCCATGCAGAAGGCTTCTTGGCGTCAAAAGGAAATCGCTCGGTGCGAAAAGCGGTGCGGTTTTGCTCTACCCAATGGATTTCTTGATATCAGCTATCAGACTTTTCCTTCTGATACGCAGACGGAACTACGATATCGTGCTCACAAATAGCGCGAAGGCAGATATCTATGGAAGTCTCGCCGGGAGACTTGCGGGGATACCCGTGGTCTGGAGACTTCATGACATAGTCAGTCCTGACGCTTTCAATTCTATCAACCTTTTTCTCTTTGGTTTTTTTGGAAAATTCTTCGCCTCGAGGATAATCGCTATATCCGATGCTGTCGCACGAGCCATTATCTCCCGGGGCGTTTCCGAAAAAAAAGTTTCGGTTGTTTACAACGGTGTGGAAATACAGCATGAAATATCATCTGAAGAGAGAGAAAAAATAAGAAGTGAATTCGGATTGAAACCAGATACACCTGCAGCTGCGCTGGTCGGAAGACTCGTCGATTGGAAAGGGCCGGATGTTTTCGTCCGCGCGTGCTCAATCGTTGCCCGCAAAGTTCCTGATGCGAAATTTCTTCTTGTGGGTGACGCTGTTTACGGCGAAGATGAATATGTGGAATTCTTAAAACGCCTTACCAAGGAGCTGGGACTCACGGGAAAGGTTATATTTACTGGCTTCCGAGAAGATGTGCTCGACTTGTTAGCATCGGTTGACTGTCTGGTGCACGCGTCAACACTGCCAGAGCCTTTCGGGCTTGTTATCGCCGAAGCGATGTCCGCGGGCGTGCCTGTGGTTGCGACCGGCGCGGGTGGTGTCCCTGAGATCGTCGAGGATGGCACAACCGGAATACTTGTGCCGCCTGGAGATCATAAATCACTTGCGGAAGCTATCGCAAAGATACTACTTGATTCAAGGTTAGGAAAACAAATGGGAGAAAAAGGCAAAGCGCGAGCTGCACAGCTATTCGACATTAAAAAAACATCAAAGGAGATTTTCGATTTGCTCATGAACCTAGCCGAAAAGCACAAGCGCCTAAATCCAGATCATCCGGCATGAAGCGTGCTGACCCGTGTTGACAAAATCACCATTTCTCAAATCAAAAAAACAGTATGTCGCACAGTTGATACACTATTACTGTTCTCGTGTTTTTATTTCTAAATCGTCAAAATTGTCACCTGTTAAAGCCATAGCACTTATATTCCGACGCTATAATTGGGGATTGTGATTGTTCCTTTTGCGGAATTGAGCATCAAAAAAGAGTGAAAGCAGCGGTGATTATATGAGGATAGGAATTGAGGGAAGAACCCTGCAGGGGCGAAGGTACGGCGTCGCGCGTTACACAAAGAATCTTTTGAAATGGTTCGTCAGGATAGAACCAGAAAATGACTATATTGTATATCTATCTGAACCGGTCGGACTCGAGAACATTGAGACCGGAAAGTTAAACCTCCAGGTAATCGGCGGCGACAGAATACCTCTGACCTGGAGACATTTGCACCTTCCTTTAAGGATGAGAAAGGATAAAATCGATATTCATTTCTCGCCATCATATTTCGTGCCGCTTCTCAAGATTTGCCCTTATGTCGTCGTCGTGCATGATATTAGTTTCAAAGCGCATCCAGAATGGTTTTCGAAGGATCTCAGGATGAAGTTCGATGACATTTTTTGGCCGAGAGTTAGAAAAGCGGAAAAGATCATTACAGTAAGTGAATACTCTAAAGCGGAGATTATCAGGCTGCTTGGCGCAAAACAGGAAAAAATATCGGTAATATACGAAGCAGCCGACGAGTTTTTCAAACCCGTAAATGATGAATCCAAATTGAAATCTGTCGAGGAAAAATATGGAGTTTCCAGACCCTTCATCCTTACAGTGGGATCAATACATACCAGGAGGAACTTAGAAAGGCTTATAGAAGCTGTCGCAATCGCAGGAAGAAAATTGGGATCCACACCATGGCTTCTCATTCTCGGCACCCCGGCGCCTTTTAGTCCGCCGGTTGATATCCACGGGACTGCTATGAAAGTCGGAATTCACCAGCGCGTAAGACACGAGGAATACGTGCCGGAGGAAGATCTCCTCCTTCTGTACAACGCATGCTCACTTTTCGCATACCCGTCACTTTATGAAGGCTTTGGGCTCCCGGTTATCGAAGCAATGGCATGCGGTTGTCCGGTATGCTGCTCAAATACCACATCTTTGCCAGAAGTGGGGGGAGATGCAGTAATTTATTTTGACCCGCTCGACGTCGAGGCTATCGCTGAATCGATATACGCGATATTAAGCGACAATGCGCTTAGAGCAAGCCTTCGACAGAAGGGACTGGAAAGAGCCGCAAATTTTTCATGGCAGAAAGCGGCTCGTGAAACACTGAAGGTCTTTCATGAAATAGTGAGGTGATCCATCTATGGAGGAATGTGCCCAATCCGAGGAGAAAATACGTACGGTAAGCGCGGTAATCCCGAACTGGAACCGAAAAGCAGATCTGAGAGAGGCTCTGCTTGCAATAAAAGCGCAGACATATCCAATCCGCGAAATAATAGTCGTTGACAACAATTCCTCTGATGGCACGAGGGAGATGGTTGAAAAAGAGTTTCCCGATGTCATGTTCATCCAATCACCACACAACATCGTCATCCAGGCTCTAAATATCGGAGCAAAAACCGCTAAAGGAGAAATAATATATCATCAGGACAATGATGGCGTCCTACCTCCGGATGGAATTGAGAAGATGATAAAAATTTTCGATCTTGATCCGCGCATAGCAGTGGTCCATTGCAAGAACCTATACTACGACACCGGGGAGGTATTTGACCCCTATAGGTGGTTCACCCCAGAGGAACACGCCTCAGACAGAATTTTCGACGT
This sequence comes from Candidatus Geohydrothermomicrobium daggyaiense, assembly GCA_015711695.1. Classification (GTDB taxonomy): domain Bacteria; phylum Actinomycetota; class Geothermincolia; order Fen-727; family JACVIW01; genus Geohydrothermomicrobium; species Geohydrothermomicrobium daggyaiense. The sequence goes on along the minus strand of MU158449.1, from coordinate 777 downwards.
GCCCACATTCCATGGCAACGGCGCGCTTATGAGGAAAGATGTCCTGGAAGAAATAAATTACATTGAGCCTGAAATTTTGCTTTATCAATTCGAAAGAAACATATCCGCAAAGGCAATAGAAAGAGGCTATAGAATAGTCTACTACCCTGGCGTATCCATCAGGCACAAAATATCCAGGGAATCGCGCGACCCTGGCCACAGAATGTATATAACAATGACCGGCGGATGGTGGTACCTCGCTCGCTTTTACCCCCTCAGGCCCGCTCTTAAAAAGTCTTTTTATTACCTGATCTTCTTCATTCTGCTCACGATAAAATACAGAACCTTCAAATATTTTTACAGAGGCATCCTGGACACCCTGCTGGGACTCCCCAGGGTACTGAGAGAAAGGAGCGTTCTTTCGCCTGAGACGGTAAAATTCCTTGAGAGTAAACCATATGAGACCTCCATGATAATCTACGGTTCGATAGACACTGTTCGCAAATGGATAAAATCAAAATCTGGCAAATGATAAAGAAGGGGTGAAAAATGGAGAGAAGTGTAAGTCCAACAAAAACGATACTGTCAGATCTCAAACTTGCAGTTAAAAGGAAAGGATTTGGCGGGTTTCTCAGGGACATTCTTCTGCACCCCGGTAATCAAGCCATAGCTCTTTACAGAATTTACCACTGGCTTTACAAGCGTGGACACGTTCTGCTTGCTTTCGTTGGTTACAGGCTCAACTATTTCCTCTGCGGAGTTGAGATCCACCCTGCTGCTGAAATCGGTCCGGACTTT
>JACVIW010000016.1 GCA_015711695.1 Candidatus Geohydrothermomicrobium daggyaiense | reverse complement strand
TGATGGGCGGCGAGCTTATTCTCATGTGAACCTCAGATGCCCCTGCCTCCTTCAAGATCGAGACAATCTGCTTGCTGGTCGTTCCCCTGACAATTGAGTCATCTACCACCACGAGACGCTTACCCGAGATGACACCGCGCAGCGGATTCAACTTTAACTTAACCCCCAGCTGCCTGATGGACTGCGTGGGCTGGATGAAAGTCCTGCCTATGTACCTGTTTTTTATCAATCCCTCCCCGAAAGGAATCCCTGATCTCTCGGCAAACCCTATAGCCGCAGGCACTCCCGAATCGGGAACAGGTATAACAATATCGGCATCCACGGGGGCTTCCTCAGCAAGATGGGCTCCCATTTCCTTTCTCGCATAGTAAAGAAGGCGTTCGTAAAGCACTGAATCAGGCCTCGCGAAATAAATGAACTCGAATATGCATAAAGAAGGCTTTCCGGGCTGTGTGAACATTTTTGATGAGACACCGTCTTTGTTTATGCAAACAAATTCGCCCGGTTTAATTTCGCGCATAAATTTCGCCCCGACCACCTCGAGCGCCGCGCTTTCAGAAGAAATGAAATAATCACCATTCCTCGTGCCGATGCAAAGCGGCCTTATCCCATAAGGGTCCTTCACACCATACAAACTTTTTTCGCTCAATATGACGAGGGAATACGCTCCTCTCAGCCGCGGAAACATCTCTTCTATCGCTTCCTCGATGGAGCCAGCGTTCGAGGAGCTCAAAAGTGCGCCGATAATCGCGGAATCTGTGGATGTTTTGACCCTCGGGTCGAGGCCGGTGAGCTTCACGTTGCGAGAGGTGAGCCACTCAACGAGTTCATCGGTGTTTACAAGGTTACCGTTGTGCGCGATCGAGATAGGACCAAATTTACTCATGTTATAGGTCGGTTGCGCGTTTTCCCAGTGAGTTGAACCTGTGGTGGAATACCTCACATGGCCTATTGCCATTTCTCCGGTCAGGTTCTCGAAACTGTTTTCGGAAAAAACCTGCGAGACGAGTCCCATATCTTTTACTACAATAATCCCCTCGCCGCTTGTCACTGCTATGCCAGCGCTTTCCTGGCCACGGTGCTGAAGCGCATATAGCCCGAAATAGGTGACGCGCCCCACATCCTCTTCGGCGGCGCTCACGCCAAATACCCCGCACTCCTCTTTAAAGGATCCTTCCATTTACCAGATCCCCCGGTTCAAAATTCGAGATTTTTCTCGAGCCAAAAAAGGCAAGAAATTACATATTTGCCCTTATCAATTATATTCCTTATGCGACGCCTGCGACGTGATATATCTCAATAACCGATTTTCCGATCAATAACCCGCAGTTCCTGGCAAACACGGCTTAGCGAGTAAAAATAAGACAAAACCCCGGGACAAAGCCTCGAGGCTCTTTCAGAAAAAAATATCCTACAACCACATTTATTGCATAAAACCCTATAATGCAATCCATCTCCTTGTAAACAGCATGATAAGAGGGGATTAGGCTGTTTACTTCATCCCCTGAAAAGACGGAAGTTCTTGCTGATTATTCCTCACCTTGAAGTATTCTCGCAAGAGAAGTGTAGTAAAGCCGGGACAGTTCTTCGAGCGGAATGGAGAACAACTCCTTCACCTCAATAACGCTTCCACCTGTCTTGCCCACGATTTTGAACAACACGCCGCATCTTTCGGCAAGTTCAGCAAAATCACCTTCTTTCTCAGGGGGAAAACTTACAAGCGCTCTACCCTGCGACTCGCTAAAAAGGTAAACATGCGGTGGAAGATGGTGGTAAAGTTTGATGCTCGCTCCTACACCAGTAAATACGGAAGCCTCCGCGAGAGCAACCCCGAGTCCACCCTCACTCAAATCATGCGCTGACGAGATGACTCCCTCTTTTGCCGCCGAGGTCAAAAAATCTATAAGGGCGATCTCCGCGTCCCAGTCAATCTCAGGCGGGGGCCCAGCCACGACACCATGCACAACCTTGAGATATTCGCTTCCTCCGAGTTCATTCTTTGTTACACCAAGAAGGGCGATGATTTCGCCCTCTCGTTGAAAACCTGAAGGAACTCTTTTTTCTATCTCGTCGAGGACCCCAAGCATACCCACTATTGGCGTGGGATAAATCGCCTCCCCGAAAGACTCGTTATAGAAGCTCACGTTTCCACCAACCACCGGAGTACCCAGTATTGCGCATCCATCCGCGAGCCCTCTTACCGCTTCTTTGAACTGCCAGAATATTTCAGGTTTTTCAGGACTTCCGAAATTCAGGCAATTCGTGATCGCCATGGGTTTTGCTCCCGAACAGGCAACGTTTCTCGCGCTTTCCGCCAGGGCAATCTGGGTTCCCACATAAGGGTCGAGGTAGCAGTAACGACCGTTGCAATCGCAGCTTAAAGCAAGCGCTTTTCGCGTGCCTTTAACACGCAGGAGAGCAGCATCGCATCCGGGATAGAAAACTGTGTTTATCTGGACCATGTGGTCATACTGCTCATAAACCCACTTTCTGCTGCAGATATTTGGACAAGAAATAAGCTCCTTTAGAACCTGTCCGGGATCAGAAGGTTCGGGAAGAGTTGAAAAATCAAAGCTGTTTACTTCATCGAGATAACCTGGCCTTTTTGCGGGGCGGTTATACTCCGGTCCCTTAGCCAGAGAACTTGCGGGCACTTCTGCGACAACCTTCCCATCCTTTAAAACCCTTAACGTGTCACCCTCTGTTACCCTTGCCACAGGGACAGCGTTAAGACCCCAGCGTTTGCAAATCGAAAGGACCTCGTTCAGGTTTTCCGGCATGCATATCGCGAACATCCTCTCCTGGGACTCAGACATCATTATTTCCACGGGATCCATGTCAGGCTCCCTAAGCGGGACTCTGGAGATGTCGACGTCCATGCCGCAGTTTCCACGATCGGCAGTTTCACAGGTAGCACACGTAAGTCCAGCACCTCCGAGGTCCTGGAGACCGAGAAGGAGGTTTTTCTCAAGCATTTCCAGGCATGCCTCAATTTCCAGCTTCTCGGTAAAGGGATCCGCGACCTGGACACTCGGGCGCTTTTGAGCACTCTTCTCGTCAAACTCCTGGCTCGCAAGGACGCTAACACCTCCAATACCATCCCTGCCCGTGCTAGAGCCGATTAAAACGCCCACGCTTCCAGGCACAGACGCCCTTCCCCTGATGAGCCTTTCTTTAGGCATTATCCCAACGCACATCACGTTAACGAGAGGGTTTTCCTGATAGGCTTCCTCGAAGTAGAGGTCACCGCCCACAGTTGGCACGCCAATACAGTTTCCATATGAGGCTATTCCGGCAACCACACCCTCAAAAAGGTAACGCATACGGGGTTCCTTCAAAGAACCAAAACGCAGGGGATCAAGACAGGCAATTGGACGGGCGCCCATTGTGAAGATGTCGCGCACGATACCACCCACACCCGTTGCCGCGCCCTGAAAAGGTTCAACAGCGCTTGGGTGATTGTGGCTTTCCATTTTGAAGACAACAGCAAGTCCATCCCCTATGTCAACAACGCCCGCATTCTCTCCAGGTCCAACTATAATTGCGGGTCCCTCTGTCGGGAGCTTTTTCAATTCCGTTTTGGAACTTTTATAACTGCAGTGCTCGGACCACATCACTGAATACATTCCGAGCTCCACATTATTTGGCTCCCTTCCAAGAATCCTCACAATCTCATCATATTCTTCTTTTTTAAGCCCGAGTTCTTCATACAATTCAGGCAAAGCAAATCACCCCATGGGAATCTCAAGACAACAATTTTTAAAACCTTCAATGCTCTTTAAAGCACTTTTTAGGTGAACAAACGTAAAGCCGAAAGCTTCTGGCAAATCGCCTGCACGTACACGCCGGCCTACAACCCCGCCTTTCATACCGCTTGAAGCATCGAGTACTGCGGCTAACAATAACGTTCCTTTAAGTCTCCACCCTGATCTTTCCAGGCTCAACCTCCCCCTATAGGAGGATAGATGGAGACCACATCGCCTTTTTTCAGTTTAGTTTCTTTACCGTCAATGAAATTCACGTTCTTCCCGTTAACCAGGACGATGGCGTTTTTCAGATACTTATCGACTTTCTCCCCGTACCGGCGGGATACCATTTCGAGAATTTCCGCTACTTTCTTTGCCTGGACTTCAAACTCCTTTTCGCCCGCTGCTTTCGCAAGCGTCGCTTTAAGCCGCACAACAGGCATCTGATACCACCCCTGGCTTTTCGTCGGAATTACACCAATGCAATACGTTTATTTTCTCATCCAGTGATTAATGATTATATCAGCAGACGAATTTGATTTCGTTGCGCAAAGTGAAACATAACTTTTGCAGGAATTTAAAAACAGCCGAGTTCGCACTCGATTATCTTGATGCCGTAAATGTCACATGCACGCCCGACAACCCTCAGGGGCAAACCCAGTTCTTGTGCCAATTCGTGCGCCCTCGTGCAGGTCAACTTGCCCTCCACTGCCTCTTCTTTGATCCTTTCGACCAATTCATCGGGTATTTCCTCGTGCATTATCCGCACCTCCTTCCAGTTCACTAACTCGCGTAAAACCCTGTCAAAAACTTTCCTGAATGCCCGAACCTTATCTTCCTCGCTCGAACAGAAAAGAACCTTCCTCGCCCCAGCCCCTTTTATAAATCTTTCCAACCCCAGTTCGAAACTACCAGCCGCAGGTTCTGGAAACTCGACCAACAAATAGTCAAAACATTTACCGAAGCGAGAACCCTGCCGCTGGAGGTCCATAGCCCCGGGGGATGCGCAGTGTACGTATAGCTCGAAAGTATCGGAAATACCTGTTTCCGAGGATACTCTTGCCTGTCCTGCTTTTTCACCGCTGCCCTTTACGCCTGATTCGAATTTGGATTGAATTGTAAGCTCAATTCTGCGATGCTCCTGAAACTCCCTGCTCCTTATGCCACAGAAAACGCCGACAGATTCAGCGCACGCGTAAATATATTCAGCAAGATCTTCCGCAAGACCGCTTCCGGTTATGACGACTTCAAGAGTTTTCATGCTTACCCATGATATTTTCGGCTTCGAAAAGTTCTTTTTCAGTGTTTATGTTCATGAAAATAAGACCCCGTGGGTCAAACGCAGCTATTTCCTCGGAGGCTATCTGACAAACTGACACGCGCGCTATAAACCCGGTCACCTTGAGGCTACCTGAAAGTATTTCATCTTTTATGGCTGGAATACATGTCTTCCGGTAAGCAGCGAACAGCGGCTCGGGGCCCTTTGGAGTTACAGGCAAAGCAACAGCACAATTTCCCTTATCAAGCTTGCTCAATACATACAGGACCGCATCCTTATTGATAAAAGGCATGTCGCACGCAAGAACAAAGTTCTTATCGAAACGCGAGGCTTCAAGACCACTCAAAATACCCCCGAGTGGACCCTTACCCTTTTCGTTTTCAGAGATAACTCGAACACCATCCCGTTCGAAGTGTTTGACGAGGGCATGGTTCTCGGAACTGGTTACAATGAGGAACTCGTCAAAAACCGCGCTTAGTTTATCAATCTGGATATCGATTATTTTTCTTCCGCCTATCTCAAGAAGCGCTTTGTTTCTGCCAAGCCTTTTTCCCGATCCCCCTGCCAGGATCAAGCAGCAGCGCATCACTTATCAGCAAATCCTCCACTCATGTGCGTAAATATTAAACCTGCCAACCCTCAAAAAACCCACCAAGGTAAGCCCGAGTTCTCGCGCGAGCCGAACCCCAAGACTCGTTGGCGCGGAAACGGAACACAGTATAGAAAGCCCCGAAACGGCGCTTTTAAGAACCATCTCAAAACTTGCTCTTCCCGAGAGAATCAAACCCTTACCGGACAGGTCAATACCCGAACGCAGACAACTTCCCAGAGCTTTATCAACCGCATTGTGCCTTCCGACATCCTCGCAAACTTTGATTACCCTTCCAGCTGTATCAAATACTCCAGCTGCATGAGTCCCCCCGGTGAGGCAGAAAATCGACTGCTTTCGAGTTAAAACCTCGCCGAGCTCAAAAATCATAGATGAGTCAAAAACCCCCGCAGGCTTTTCTATCCCTTCCTTTCTTCTCAAGCCGATAAGCTTTTTCACCCTGGATACGAACTCCTCATTAAACGAAAATTCCGGTTTTCTCAAGAATGATCCGTTTTGAATTTTCTGCAAGGACACCTCGATTTTCGTCACATCAAACGGGAAGGAGTATGCCTTGGAACTTTCATCTTTAAAGTCCCATGGAAAAGCGTTTCGGCTTTCTTCGCCTGGAAAACAGCGCAAATTTTCGATATCCTCCGCGCTTTCTATGATACCGCTGGAATACAAAAAGCCCGCCACAAGATTTAAATCATCGCCTGGAGTCCTCATAAGCGTGACGAGATGTTCCCCGTTTACAGCTATTTCGAGAGGGCATTCTTGCGCAACGGAGTCCATAACCACCTCGGACCGATTCCGATCTCGCTTTATCACGTTGAACTTGCTATACTCCTCTGACAATCTCCATCTCCTTTAAGCACGAGAAAATTCTTGAAGCGCGTTCAATTAAGCGGGAAATTGAGCGTCTCACCAATCCATTTTAGCAGCTTGAAAGAAAGGAAAGCGCTTCGTTTTGAGTGAGATCAAACTAAAGAAACACCAAAGCAGTAATAAACAGTAATATTTTTGATGGAAATTATCGAACTTCGCGCATTGAGGATTTAGACGCCGCTTGAGTTAGTGAGCTCATTTATCTTCGCTATGAGAGAAGCGGGTGAAAAAGGCTTGATTATATAGTCAGACGCTCCAAGGTCGAGCCCTTTGCTTACGTAATCAGCACCAGTTTTCGCGGTGAGAAAAACAACCGGAATTTCTTTAGTTTTTTCATCTTCTTTGAGCAGACGAAGCACTTCGAAACCATTCAAGTCAGGCATCATGATATCGAGAAGAACCATATCAGGGAGTTCCCTTTTGACAAGTTCGAGCCCTTCAGTACCGTTAAATGCTTCCAGGACTTCAAAGCCGTTAGTCTGGAGGATAATCCTTACAACTTTCACGATTGTAGGATCATCATCAATAATGGCAATTGTGGTCTTCTTATCCGTTCCGGGTTTAGAGTTTTCTCCCATTAAGACTCAAACCTCCGAAGAAGTTTCTCAAGCGGTTCTACACACTCGCTAGATTCTGCGGTTACGGTCGGAATACCGAAAGAAAATATCGCGCCCCCGCCCTCCCTGGGTTCCACTTTCATCCACCCACCGTGAGCCTCGACGTAGTTCTTCGCGATGAAAAGCCCGAGCCCTATTCCGGGCTTCGAATCATAAGGTTTTCCTTCCACTCGATAAAACCTTTCGAAAACTTTTTCCCTGTCCTTCTCGGGCACACCCGGTCCTCTGTCGGCGACATTGAATACAACTTCTGAGGGCCCGTCTTCCACCCATATGTCAACCTCCTCACCGGGAGGAGTGAACTTGACGGCGTTATCCACAAGAATTGAGAGGACGTCTTTTATTCTTTCGGGATCTAGATCTATTGAATCGGTCTCACCGGCATAAAGCATGTTAATGGGGACCTCCACGCCACGGGCGCGCATTTCAGACACAACCCTTAAGACAAGCGATTTGGGCATTGTGGGTTTTTTGGAAATGCGCATCTGCTTCCTGTCTATCCTGCTCGTGTCAAGAAGGGTGTTGATAAGGCTCGTGAGGCGAATAGATGCTTCCTCGATACCTGAAACTGCTTCATTTCTTGTTTCCTCGTCGATTGAGTCCCCGTATTCCCTTAAAAGAGTGAGATAACCCTTTATGACCGTAGCAGGATGTCTTAATTGATGTGCAGCCATTTCAATCATATCCATAAGTTCACGAACCTCTAAAGAACTCCCGGAATCTGAAACTTCATCTCTGCCTGCATGATCCGTTTGAGCTCGCCTGGAGCGCGCGAGAGCGAACTCGACGGAACGCATCAACAGAGAAGGGGATAATTCAGATAGAGGAATGTAATCGTCAGCCCCCGCTTCTAAACAGTTAAGGGCAACTTCTTTGTCGTCAGGTCCAACCACTATCAGCGGAATCTCAGACATCCTGCGTATCTGCGCAACCGTCTCAATTAAAGATGATTCATTATTCGAAGAGTCAAGAATGGCAGCGTGAACGGTTTCAGATTTCAGGCTTCCCCTCGCCTGAGATAGATTTTTTCTGTATTCAAAAGTAAGCTTTTTCTCCGAAATACCAGATAGAACGTCCGAGACATTTTTCGTAATGCTTTTCGATCCGCCTATCAGAAGGATTCTTGCACTGTTTTCCAATTCGCCTCGCCCCTAGGATTCGCTTTTTCGGTATGTGTATCGGTGATAATCAAAAACGACTTGAGCAATCCAAACAAAGACTATGTGAGGTATTAATCACAACGAAGGAGGAAGCGTCATTCCATTCGTCGTATCAGGCATGCATCAATTCAACAGACTGACTTCGCTTTAGCCCTTTAAACATCACCCAACGTTTTATAATAAAACAGCAGGAAAAACGCCCGAGTAAGAGTCGTTTGTTTTTCACTGAAAATGTTAGAATCTATGTCGGTTCGAAATTCACTCTTTAAAACCGCGAATAAAACCGCAGAGGTGAATCATTGGAAGATAATATAACCGTCCTTCTTGATAGGGTTTCAAAGATATACAGAATGGGCGAGGTGGAGGTCCATGCGCTGAAAGAGGTGAGCCTCGAAGTCCATCGTGGCGAGTTCATAGTAATTCTCGGTCCAAGCGGATCAGGCAAAACGACCATGCTTAACCTAATAGGAGGGATAGACACTCCCACGTCCGGAAAGATCGTTGTCGGGGGAAGGGACATTTCCCGATTAAGCGAAAAAGAGCTCACAGCATTCAGGAGAGAAACCGTGGGTTTCGTTTTTCAGTTCTTTAACCTCATTCCCACTCTCACGGCCCGGGAAAACGTTGAATTCGCCCTTGATTTAGTGCCACGCGAAAAGAGAGGCTCAGCGAAGGAAATACTCGAAAAAGTGGGGCTCGGCGATAGAGCAGACCACTTCCCAAGCCAGCTTTCTGGAGGTGAGCAGCAGCGAGTGGCAATAGCGAGAGCGCTCGCCAAGCGACCTCCGGTAGTTCTCTGTGACGAGCCAACCGGAGAGCTGGATTATGACACGGGCAAGATGATACTCAGGCTCATGAGAGACATCGCAACGGAAGAACGGTGCAATTTCGTAGTGGTTACCCACAACTCAGCGATAGCTCAGATGGCAGACACGGTTGTCAAACTTCACAGCGGAGAGATATCAAGCATAACCAGAAACGAGAAGCCTGAGGATCCAGAAAATCTCGTATGGTAAGACAGATGCCTTCATTGCTCAAAGGAGGCAATTATAAAGAAGTTATTACCAATTCCTTAATTGCCGTACATGCTACCGAGTTTGTTCGCTTTCGAGACTTTTACGAAACTTAAAATATCTCCTCATAGAAAGGCTCGAAGGCAAGCTCGTCTTCGATTTCCGTCCTGCTTTGCCGAGCAGCGCCACCCAGAAGCTCAATCGCACAGAAAGAACCCCTTACCGGGTGAGAAAACCTCTGGGGTGGAAGTTTTTCAAAAACTCGCAGAACCCTGAATGAATCGTCGATAAAAACAACGTCAATGGGAAAGCGCATCCCGAAAGTGTGAATGCTTGAACACAGTGGAAAAATCATCCCAGCATCAGGCTGAACATCTCTGTTGAAAGAAAGACCTTTGAACCGCGTGAAAAAACCGGTGGCGAGCACGGCTTTTCTGACAAGAACTGACCCCTTGCTCGCGTTCAAGATCCTGAACAGTGACCGATCCGGGGAAAAAATCAATATTGAGGCATCTTCAGTAAAAGAACTTCTTATGCGACGAAAACGCAATCAGTCTACCTACTCCCTTTCCCGAATCACCTTCGCCGGAACGCCGGCAGCTATTGTGTATGGTGGAATGTCGCGGGTCACAACGCTTCCAGCGCCAATGACAGCCCCATCCCCGATAATGACACCCTTCAAAACGACAACAAGCGCGCCCAGCCAGCAGTCACGACCTATCCGGACAGGAGCATAAGTACCCATCTGCTCCCTCATAGGTGTTCCGAGTTTAACACCGTGGTCGGCACAGTTTATGTTCACGAATGGACCGAACATTGTTTCGTCCCCGATTGTGAGATCATCAAAAGCGTTAAAGATATTGTAAGGGCCGATGCCAACCCTGTTTCCTACCTTCAGTGTCGCATCGTGAGCCACAGCGAGCCTTGCCCATGAATCTATCGAAACCCCATCTCCTATTATGATGCGCCCTTTGTCATTTCCCCTGATTTGAATCGTCCTCGGGATGAATACGTCATTGCCAAGCGCAAGCGTGGATTCCCCAGCAAGAACAAGATCTACCCACCCAGAAATCCAGACCCTCTCACCCATCTGGACACCCTTTTTTTTCAGGTACCAGGCGTTAAAGGCCACCCTCGGGTGTGCCATTACCTCGCGCGCAAGTCTTGCAAAATCAAGTGGTTTCATTTTCCCTTCCGCTTCCCAAAACTATCTTTTCCTCTGGTTTCCCGTTTTTATCACAGCAAGGAAACCCGCTCCTTATCCTAACAAACAAACCCCTGTTTCAGGAGATCGCCCCCGTAATCCTGAATGTTGGCTGCCTTAAGCTCGCCGGAATCAGCGAAACTATAATACGTTGATGCACTTCCAATGATGACATGGTCAATCACAGGGATACAAATCAGTTCCCCGACGTTAAAGAGCCTTCTTGTGATTCGTACATCCTCTAAAGAGGGCTCAGGATCACCGCTCGGATGATTATGAACGAATATGATGCCGGAAGCTGATCTTCGCACAGCCTCCTTAAAAGCGTCCCGCGGGTGCACTAAGCTTGCGGTAAGCGTGCCCCTTGATATTTCTTTCAAGGTGTTAATCATTAGTTTGGAGTCGAGCAGGACACACATAAATACCTCGACTTTTTCCCGGGCAAACAGCGGAAAGAAGTGTTCAAATACTTTCATGCTCGAGTTGAGCTTGTTCCCGTCCATCCTTGTGAAAAGCACTCTTGAGCCAAACTCAACAGCCGCCAGGATTCGGCAGGCAGTAGCAGGACTAACTCCTTTGAGTTTGCACAGATCAGCAAAATCAATATCCAAAAAACCACCGATTCCTCCCGCGCTTTCAATTATACGCCCGGCAATGTCCAACTTTTCATTTGATGGAGAGCAGCTTCCGACAAGCAGCGCAAGCAACGCTTCATCAGTGAGCTCAAAAAATTCCATATCTTGCGCGGGTAACAGATTTTTAAGCTGTTTTTTCATGGAACCTTACGTGTATGTAATTTGACCCGTTTTCACGGTTCAAGCAATACAAGCAATATTATAAACCCCGGCAGCGCCTAAATAAAGACTTCGAATTAACTCAAAATAGAGGTATGCCAAAAACGATTTGTTGGTTATAAATCGCCAAGAATATGAAAATTCAAAGGAAGTAATTCTTCTTACAGTGCAAAGGGTGCCCCAGGGATAGCTGTGAAATTTGAAATGGTGACAATTACGGCAGTCCCAGAGAAGTGCTAAAGGGAGGCAACATAAACTCCATGAACGTAAAAAATAAAAGCGTTTAGTACCTTTGTATATTAACGAGATATAAAAAACGCTCAAAGCCGGCGAGTATCTTAATAAAGGGTCAGCACAAGGGATAAGAAGGGGAATACTAACAATGGCAAGCTTTCGAGGATTAGAGGGAAGCATGAAGCACAACTTTACAACAAAGTAAAAAGTTCTTTTGAAGATATGGGCATCAACGTTGAAATTCTTCCCCCTTCTTCACGCAAGAAGGTGGTGACCTGAATGAAGATTGTCAGGGATGAATGCTTAAAAGGTTAAATAAATTAACGCTTGAAAAACTTTAACTTTATAATGATTATTGATGCTTTCCTGGTGGCAAACTATAGCCTTAACTTTAAGGCGACTAAATGGTTCTTACGTATCCGGCATGCGTCAAGGTTTTCCAAATCAAAAAATATAGGAGAAAATGGTTTCTTTCTGCGCCTGCGAGAATCACGTCAGCGAAGTGGTTGCCACCTCAAATATCATCTAAGAATAAATACTGGCGCTTCCCTCGAAACTTTATGACGCGAAGCTAGGTCCCGCAGATCGATAAAAGCGGTCAAACCAGGATGATAAAGCCTTCACTGAAACACCAATTAGCGAATAGTTCATTTGGAGAACTTGAAGTGGATTACATCCCCGTCCTGAACGATGTATTCTTTTCCCTCGACAAGAAGACAGCCCGCTTCCCTTGCCTGATGGAAGTTTCCGCATCTCAAGAAATCCTCGTAATGAACAACCTCTGCTTTGATAAATCCCTTTTCGAAGTCGGTGTGAATCTTTCCGGCGGCTTTTAAAGCGGTAGAACCACGCTTAAGAGCCCATGCGCGGCATTCACCTGAGTCAATTGAGAAATACGTTATAAGCCCTAGGAGCTGATAACCTGCACGTATCACTCTGGCAAGACTCTCCTCATCAATCCCGAGTTCCTTTTCGAACTCGAGCGCTTCTTCAGGGGGAAGTTCCGCGAGTTCCGCCTCAACTCTCGCGCAAACGGGAATTACCACAATCCCCCTGGGGTTCGCCCAGTCAAGCATTTTCGCGACTAAGGATTCGGTATCATCATTCTCCCCGATGTTGAGAGCGATTATCGTCGGTTTTAGGGATAGAATTCCCTCACCACGAAACTTCTCAGCAAGTTCCTTTACAAGGGAGTCGCGCTGGTCTATTTGCCCTTCCTCGACAATCCTCTGGAGAGAAAGAAGATCATTTAACCGCTGACCAGAAACCTTGTCTCCCTTTTTGGCGTCTCTTTTCGCCTTCTCAACAAGCCTTGATAGATGTTCGAGATCTGCGAGCCTTATCTCGGTGTCAACAAGTTCCGCGTCCCTCACCGGGTCTACACTCCCGGCAACATGGGCGATATCAGGCTCATCAAACGCTCTAACCACATGGAGCACGGCGTCAACTTCCCTGATCCTCGCGAGAAACTTGTTCCCGAGACCCTCACCCCGACTCGCTCCTTCTACAAGACCAGCTATATCAACAAAACGTACAGTCGCGGGAACTTTTCTTTCACATCCGGCAAGAGCGGCAATTTTTTCAAGACGCGGATCAGGAACAGGCACCACTCCGACATTCGGCTCCACCGTTGTAAACGGGAAGGATGCGACCTGCGCACCTGCTCTGGAAAGTGCGTTGAAAAGGGTAGTCTTGCCCGCGTTTGGTATCCCGACGATACCGATTTCAAGCGAACTCAAAGGTCACCCCGATTTCTCTTACAAATCAACCTTGTAAACTCATTGATATGATCCGAACGTGCCCGAATAAGCTATGCCCTTCAGTTTTTATTTTATAGCTTATCGTGGTCACAACTAAGAAAAATGCCAATAGAATCCCCGATAAAGAGATTGGCAATAAAACAATGAGACAAAAAAATTTTCAGATTGCTCCATCCTACAATACCAGGGGGAGAATTCGGGAAGCAAAAGGTTCAATCATCGAGCCAGTCGTCTGAATAAGTTTCTTTTTTAATCTCGGCTATATCCGGTAGAGAACTTACAGAGATACATTTTCCTGGAGCGCAGATCACTGCCATGGGTCTTCCTTCAGTGGAATCCTCCTCGATGAAATCATCCACCCTTTCACGCCTGACAACTGTCCTGAGATCAAATATGGAAATGAACTGCCTTAAGATTTCACTTTCTGACTCCAGCGAGGCATCAGGAGAAATTCTCACCTCAATATTCCCTTTCAAAAGATTATCCACACCCATCGCATACCAGGCAGCAAAATGGGAAAAACGCTCGTATGCTCCGCTTAAAGACTCGGCTATACTTTGCGCTGCGTCTTTAAACCCGAATTTCCTATCTCCAGCGAGCCGTTCCGGTATGAGCGCCTCCAGCGCAACCAGTGAGATAATGGCGATGCCGTTAACTTTTATATCGGGCATATCAACGGGAAGACATGAGAGCAGGTTTTCTTTTTTAAAAGTTCTCTGACATGAGCCCATTGGATAAAATTGCGGGTCCTGCCCGCCCACATTTTTCTCCGGCGCATTCTGAAAGGTTTGTTGCTTCCCATCCCTATACTTGAGAGCAACTGCCTCCCCCAACCAGCCATGTTCACTCAAATATGAACCTGTAAGCAAATCGGCAAGTTGAACAGCCCTTTCAAGAAAAATCTCCGAGCCAGCGATCTGGTACAGGTCGAGAAGCGCTTTCAAAAAGAAAACCTGGTCCCGCGCCTCGCCCCAAACTTTTGGTGCGCGAGACACGGGTGGGAAATAGTGACACAAACCTTTCGAGGGAAGAAAACCCTTCTTCCATATGAAATCGGCAATTTCGACCGCTCTGTCCAGCAAAAAAGGCATATTGAGAATCGCTGAAGCATAAGCAAGGGAAGAGATCATAAGGGAGTTTGCGTCCACAAACAGTGTCAAATCAACAGCAGGCGCTTTAACCGTCTTTCTCCCGAAAGCGTCCCTCATATAATACTGCTCGTCAGCATCCTGGCTCCCCCCGAAACCAGGTACGTCCGGCAAATAAAGCCTTTCAAGGCAATACTCTATCGTTTTCCTCGCCGTATTTTCGTAGGTGGAGTCATTGAAAATACGTGAAGCAGCGAGGTATATGCGCGAAAGTTCAGCGTTGTCCTCGAGCATCTTCTCATAATGAGGCTTTGACCAATCCCTTGTGGTGGAATAGCGGAAAAAACCTCCCTCCAAACTGTCGAAAAGGCCACCGTTTAACATTCCGTCCAGGGTTGAGATAACAAAATCTTTCATTTGACCGTCACCGAAACGTTCCAGCCTCGAAAGGGAGAATTCCAGAGCACCTGTGGGCGGGAATTTCGGTTCGGACCCGAGCCCCCCAAAATCCCTGTCTGCCTCCCTTGCCACCAGAGAGACAAGCCATTTGGTGATAGTTTTCGGTATCTTTCCTTCTCCTTTCATTGCACCGTAAAGCGCTTCCTCTTCTTTCGCAAGCAGAGCAGCCTGAACCTCTATGTCCTCTTTCCTGCTTGCATATAGTGCGCTTAACTTATCGAGCAGGGCGGAAAAATATTCGGGTGGAGCATAGGTAAGTCCAGCAATAGCAGCCCCATTTGGCAAAAGGAAGGCTATCGTTGGCCAGCCTCCCTGGTTGTATCGCCTGTTTATGTCGGGTCTTTTGTCGGAATCAACCCTGACCGCTATGAATTTCTCATTTATCTTCCTGATCACATCTGGATGAGAGAATGTCGTTTCATCCATTACGTGACACCAATGACACCACGAAGCGGATATCGAAAGCAAAACGAGCTTGCCTTGCTGTTGAGCGCGTTCGAAGGGCTCGATGTCCCAGTCATACCAGTTTATTTCCGACGCCCTGTTCGCCCTCGGGCTGAAATGGAAACCCTCATCGCTTTTTGAATTGTTCACGCCCAAACCACTCCTATATTTACCTTTCTAAATACCTGACGATGTTTATTTAAGTTTTGTTTTTTAAACCTTCTGTCTCAAGCCTACAGCAAATGTCGAAAATCACATTGAGAAGAATCAATGAAACTATAAGGTCGGGATCAAACACCATAACTAAGCTTTATTCACCGTTCAGTTCGCTTTGTTTCAGGCACGTGCCGGACAATTTGAGAATGAACGATTAGTCGCGGAAAAGTTTCTAACGGTTATGATACCCGGGTATTTTTACGCCAGTTCGAAACACTGACTGAATCAGGAGAAAACGCGGGTTCATTTCCGAAATTAACAAAGACAAATCGTGCCCGGCATTTCAACTCAATAGTTTGTTATTCAAAACCTCGAATCTCTGCCACTGGTTGCGAAAGGCGGATTGTACCCGCGATTTCAAATTTTTTACGCCCCGACTTTCCTTGCGAGCGCCCAAAAAACAGGGGTGACAATCATTTTACCCTGGCGGGCGAGTTTCATTTCACTATCAATGAGCCGGCGTGCTTTTTTCTCATCCATAAGAAGCGTGAAATCCCTAAAATATATATCCTTCATGAATTCAATGTTTTCCATCAGTTCATCTCCCTGTATCACGGAAGAATATATCCCATGCCTTACGCTTAAGCCCGCATTCCTCAAAACAAAACCAAGCTTCCTTCCCATCCTGGTGTCCGCTCCGCGGAGAACGAGCGCCTCCTCTTCAGCCTTCCTGAAATCAGGGTTTTGGGGATATTCTATGATTCCTCCGTAGTCGAGTTCGGCGCATGCAAGAATTACGCCACCTGACTTCAAAACCCTCGCAATTTCTTTTAAGACCCTTTGAGGCTTCCTAACCCACATCAGGAAAAAATGAAAAATCACCATGTCGAAGGCTCCTTCATCAAACGGGAGGGATGCGCAATCCGAACAAAGGAAGTCCAGATTTTTATACCTTGACCTTGCGTATTCAATGAAATCCTCGTCTATGTCGACGCCCGTCACGCAGCCCCCGGTAATCTCCCTGATCTCGGACGTTATCTCGCCCGTTCCGCAGCCAGCATCAAGAATCGATTTCATCCGGGAGATTCCCGCCTTTCTGTAGAGATCTCTTCTTATCTGGTGAGTGAGCGAAGCCTGACGTGAGAAATAGCGGCTTGCTTCCTCAGCGGAA
>JACVIW010000015.1 GCA_015711695.1 Candidatus Geohydrothermomicrobium daggyaiense | reverse complement strand
GGTTTTAAATACGAGCCAGTGTCGCTTTCAAAGCATCCCGTTAAACCTGTAGAGAGGTGTCGTCAGATAGATGAAGAGCTCAGCCAGATTGAAAAAGAGATAGAAACTTTGAGAGATGAGGTGGATTCGCTTGCCGAATCGATACCGGACCTTCTGATTTTAAGGGAGTATCACGTAAATAAGCGAAGGAAAATCGAGTCCCTTTCGAAGCCCGGGATAACGAAGCGCGCGGTGCTCGTAAAAGGCTGGGTTTGCGAGAGGCATATTCCTCGGCTCCGAAAAACCATAGAAAAAATAACCGATTCCTTCGAGATTGAAGTGTCGGATCCCGAGCCCGATGAAAACGCTCCCGTTCTTCTTCGCAATAACAGGTTTGTCAGGCCTTTTGAAATACTTACGAAACTCTATGGGCTGCCTCATTCCGCCGAGTTTGACCCAACTGTGATAATGGCGATTTCATTTACAATATTTTTCGGCTTTTGTATCGGTGATGTGGGATACGGGGCATGCCTTATCCTGGCTTTCTATCTTTTGAAGAGATACTTACCCGTAGGCAAGAATGTGCGTGACCTCTTCACGGTTATGTCCTGGGGAAGCGCTTTCGCGATGGTGATGGGCGTGCTCACGGGCTCTTGGTTCGGTATAGAAACGGCAAAACTTCCTCTTTTTATGAGGAAGCTCGCGGTGTTTGACCCTCTTACCGAACCGCTCCCTGTGATGGGTTTATGTATGGGTCTTGGAATTACCCACATGCTTGCCGGGACGATAATTGAGTTCAGAGACAACTGGCGTTCAGGAGAGCGGAAATCGGCGCTGATCGACCAGGGGCTTGTTCTCCTTATGTTCATCACGTTTGCGATCGCCGCGATTCTCATAATTGCCAAAAGCGTGCCCACCAACGTGGCTATTCTCATTCCGGGTGCTGTCATTCTCGCTATGCTCGCTCTGCTCGGCAGGGAGTCAAAAAGTATTCCTGGAAAAATAGTCAATGGTCTTTACGAGACATATAACACCGTTGTGGGCTGGCTGGGAGATACCGTTTCTTATGTGCGTTTATACGCCCTCGGTCTTGCCACATTCGTGATAGGCTGGGTCATTAACACTCTCGGTGGAATGGTTTCAGGAATATTGCCCGTAATCGGGTTCATTATAATGATTGGAATAATGCTCATCGGGCATGTGTTCAACATGGTGATAAACCTTCTCGGAGCTTTTGTGCATCCCTTAAGACTTCATTTCGTAGAGTTTTTTGGCAAATTTTACGAGGATGGCGGAAGGGAACTGCACCCCATTGGTATTGAGTCGAAAATTGTATTCATTAAAGAATACAAGTCGGAGGAATAGGAGTTACGAAAGGAGGCACTTCAATTGTTGGAAACGTTTGCTCAAGTCGCTAAAGCCGCAACCGCGTCCAGCACATGGGCGGGGCTTACGGGGTTTCAATGGGCGATTTTCGGCGCGGCAATCGCTTTTGTCGGAGGTGGAATGGGTTCCGCCATCGGCATAACTTATGTGTCCAACGTTTCGAGCGGTATTCTTGTGGAAGACCCTGACAAGTTCGGAACAATGCTGCCGTTGCTTGCTATTCCCGGAACTCAGGGAATATACGGACTGATAACCGCGATCCTTGTCACTTTCTTTTTTAACCTAAGCAAGATATCAGCACACACTGGCATGCTCGTATTTTTCTCGTGTCTTCCCGTCGCGTTCGTGTGCTGTGTTTCGGCTATATTTCAGGGACTAACCGCGGCAAGCGCTTCCGCGATGGTGGCAAGGCGAACGGAAGAGCTCGGAAAGGCTATGGTTCTGCCAGCGCTTGTTGAGACATACGCCGTATTCTCGCTAATTCTTACCATTTACCTTTTCACAAGAATTCCCAAGTGAATTAAATGCTTTGGATTCTTCAAGCGGGTGAGAAAATGCCACTTGATAAATTGATCGAGAGAATAATAAGTGAGGCGGAAGAGGAGGGCTCTCAGACTAAAAGAAGAGCTGAAGATGAGCGGGAGAGAATTCTGACCGCGGCAAGGGCGGAGGCTGAAAAGATAAAAGAGAACGTTCTTCAATCTTATCGAAGGGAAGCGCAAGAGGAGAAAAAAAGAAGGGTGACAACAGAGAATCTCGAGGCGCGCACCGCGCTGCTCAGGGAGAAGCAGGATCTAATAAAATCGGTAATAAACGGGGTTGTGCGCTCGGTTAAGGAAATGCCCGAAGATGAATATATCGAACTTCTCCTCCGCATGATATCTGCTGTAGCTCTTAAATCTAAAGCAGAACTGATTCTTTCCGCTTCCGACAGGCACAGAATTGGTGATAAGCTTGTTCGGATGGCGAACGAGCGCTTTCGTCACGCAGGCCTTTCTGGAGAACTTTTTCTTTCCCCCGAGACAAGGGATATTGAGGGAGGTTTTATCATACGGTCTGAGGGTATTGAGATAAACAATAGTATTGAGGCGCTCATAAACTCAAAGCGCGAGGAACTCGAATTGAAGATAGCCGATATTCTCTTTGGCGAGGGTGAATGACGAGCTAATTCGTGTTGAGAAGTTGATGTTCAGGAGCCTGGGAAGATCTGGGAAGATAAAGGATAGGGTACCGGGGAAAGAGCTATGGAAGTCGATCCCTATATGACGAGGGCAATGAAAACTTTTTTTAAGGTGCCGAGATACGGGACCGCTTGTGGTCGCGTGATGATGAAGGAAGCGACGCTTCTTAACTGGCAGCGTGTCGAGAGGATACTCGAGTCGGGATTCGATGAGGCTCTCGGAGTTCTTCTCGAGACTGAGAGCGGAAAGTATCTCGCCGGCGCGAAGGTCGCGGCAGACGTTGAGAACGGGTTGATGAACTTTCTCATCGAGGAATACAGATTTCTTGATGAGATATGCTCCGGCACGCTCGTTAGCGCGTTTCTCCACTTGAAATACGATTTCCACAACATGAAAGTGCTCTTTAAAGAGGAAATTACGGGGATGGCGCATGATGAAGGAATACTACTTGGGGAACTCGGCACAGTTGACACTGAAGAGATGAGATTGTCTGTTTCGCGCCATCGAAGGGGCTATCTGCCGGCTTTGCTCGAGGAATCAATCGAAACGATCCGCACGGGGCTTGATAAGCGCGGCAAC
Organism: Candidatus Geohydrothermomicrobium daggyaiense; assembly: GCA_015711695.1. GTDB lineage: Bacteria > Actinomycetota > Geothermincolia > Fen-727 > JACVIW01 > Geohydrothermomicrobium > Geohydrothermomicrobium daggyaiense. The sequence goes on along the minus strand of JACVIW010000015.1, from coordinate 13,814 downwards.
GACCCTCAAATGGTGGACACGATAGCGGATAGGTTGTTTCTTGAGGCAAGGCTGAAGCTCGCTGTGCTTGAAAAAAGCAGGTTTCTCGTAAACTTTGCCACCTCAGCGCTGGACCTCGCGAATCTCAAAGTTCTGCTGCGCGGAGTTGCTCTCGGCAAGGAGAGGTCTTTCTACGAGGAAGCTTTCGCGACTGGAGGGAAAATCCCGAGACATACCCTTATGGAACTTTCGTCAGAAAGTCCCGAAAGGATATCGGCAAGACTCCTTACAACCCGATACGGGCGTATGCTCTCACCCGTTTTAGATGTGGCTGATAAAAGAGTGAGGCTTACCACCCTTGATAAGCAATCGGATGAATATATTATGGAGCAGTGCGCGCGGATGAGCAGGGTGGCGATTGGCCCGGAGCGGATAGTTCGCTACATACTGAGAAGGGAAAATGAGGTCGTTCTTTTGAGGATTATTCTTATGGGAAAACTTCACGGGCTTACGCCCGAGGCTATAGAGGAAAGGATAGCCGTGATATGCGGAAGCCGGTCTTACTGATGGCTAAAAGATTCGGACTGGCTGGTGCGACATGAAGATCGCGATGATAGGCGGAAGAACATCAACAGTGGGGTTCAAGCCCTTGGGGGTTGACACATATCCCGTCAGGGAGCCCGAACGCGCGCTCGAGGTTTGGGAAGGGATAGACCTATCAAAATACGGGATAATTTTTATGACCGAGCCCGTTTACGAACGTTTGAAGTCTCGGGTGGACGAGATTCGCTCTGAGTTTCTGCCGGCTGTGATTGTCATACCCGCCGTGGTCGGAAGCCGTGGAATAGCTTCTGCGGAGATACGGGGGCTGGTGGAGAAAGCGGTCGGCACTGACATGATGATAGGCGAGTAATCGCGAGTTATTAGAATACAGATGTTGTTTCAAGGAGAGGAAATGGTTGAAGAAAGGCAGGCAGGAGAAATAGTGAAGGTCGCCGGTCCCTTGGTCGTCGCAAGGGGCCTGCCCCAGCCGCGCATGTATGACCTTGTCCGGGTTGGGAACGAGCGGCTGATGGGAGAGATCATCGAACTTCGAGGCGATAGAGCCTCCATTCAGGTTTACGAGGAAACAGGGGGGCTCGGTCCGGGTGACCCCGTTTACACCACCGGAGGCGCTCTGAGCGTTGAACTGGGTCCTGGCTTGATTGGCTCGATTTATGACGGCGTGCAAAGACCGCTTGACCTTATCAGGGAAGCGACCGGCAATTACATCGCCCGCGGGGTGGAGATGCCTGCCCTTGAGAGGGAAAAAGAATGGGAGTTCGTTCCACGGCGCAAGCCCGGCGAAAGCGTGAGCGAGGGCGACATACTCGGCGTGGTCCAGGAGACGCCGGTGGTCGAGCACAGGATAATGGTGCCGCCGGGAGTGAGCGGGACTATTGAGGAAATAATGAGCGGCGGCCTTAAGGTCACGGACGTAGTAGCAGTAATAAAGGATGGAGACAGGTTCCACAACATAACCCTTTCGACGATCTGGCCGGTGCGGCGTCCAAGATTATATAAAGAAAAGATCCCGCCGAAAAATGAGCTTGTAACCGGCCAACGTGTTATAGACACGTTTTTCCCCGTGGCTATGGGCGGGACTGCCTGTGTTCCAGGTCCCTTCGGGAGCGGCAAGACTGTCATTCAGCATGAAATTGCCAAGTGGGCTAACGCGGACATCATAATATTTATAGGGTGCGGCGAGCGCGGCAACGAAATGACCGAAGTTCTTCTCGAATTTCCCGAACTCATCGACCCGTACTCGGGAGAGCCCCTTATGAAAAGAACGGTTCTAATAGCGAACACAAGCAACATGCCTGTCGCGGCGAGAGAGGCTTCAGTTTACACGGGCATAACCATCGCTGAGTATTTCAGGGATATGGGATATCATGTCGCTCTTCAGGCTGACTCAACCAGTCGCTGGGCAGAGGCTTTAAGGGAGATAAGCGGGAGACTTGAGGAGATGCCCGGCGAGGAAGGATTTCCGGCTTACCTTGGCACCAGGCTTGCCTCATTTTATGAAAGAGCGGGGATGGTCAAGTGCCTCGGTTCTGATGAAAGAATCGGTTCTGTAACAGTTGTCGGAGCGGTTTCTCCTCCAGGCGGAGATCTTTCAGAGCCCGTTACCCAGGCTACTTTGAGGGTTGTAAAGGTTTTCTGGGGTCTTGAGGACAGACTCGCTTTCAGGAGGCATTTCCCGGCCATCAACTGGCTTATCAGTTACTCCCTTTATCTCGATGAGGTTGAAAGTCAGTGGATAAAGGAGGTCAACAAGGAATTTCCCGAACTGAGAAGGGAAGCGATGGCTTTGCTGCAGAGGGAGGCGGAACTCGAGGAAATAGTGAGGCTTGTCGGCATTGAAGCCCTTTCCAGCGCAGAAAGGCTCACGATGGAAGCCGCCAGAAGCGTCCGCGAAGATTTTCTCCAGCAGAACGCCTTTGATGAGATAGATACATATACCTCGATAAAAAAGCAGTTTTTGCTTCTCAGGCTGGTGATGAGATTCTACAAAGAGGCTGAGAAAGCGCTTGACGCGGGAGTGGATATCCGCGAACTCATCAATCTGCCAGTCAGGGAGGATATCGCACAGGCGAAATTCATCCGTGAGGAGAATCTGTCCGAGTTTGACGAACTGGAGAAAAGAGTCGCGGATTCCATAAACGAACTGATTAAGCGCGCGAGCGCTGAGGAGGAAGCAGCAGGCGAAAGCGCCGCGGTGGTAAGCGGTTCCGCAGGAGCGGATGAATAGGGTGAGCTAAAAACAAAGCCTGGGGATATAGGGATCCAAGAAGTAACTCTCACGGAGGGCGAAGAATGGCGATCAAAGAGTACCTGACAGTAAAGGAGATAGTTGGTCCGCTGCTCCTCGTTGAGGGAGTGGAGGGAGCAAAATACGGTGAATTGGTCGAGGTGGAGTTTCCTGATGGATCCGTGGGGCTTGGAAACGTGCTCGAGGTTTCCGAAGACAGGGTTCTGATCCAGTCTTTTGAGGAGACGCGCGGGCTTGATGTAGCTAACACGAAGATACGCTTCAGAGGGCGCGGACTTGAGCTTGGCGTATCGAGGGATATTTTGGGAAGGGTATTTGATGGGTTGGGAAGGCCGATTGACGGGGGTCCGGAAATAATTCCCGATGCGCGTCTTAGTATCTCGGGGAATCCGATAAACCCGTACGCCCGCGATTACCCAAGCGATTTCATACAGACTGGGATCTCAGCCATTGATGGTCTCAACCCCCTTGTTCGCGGGCAGAAGCTACCCATATTTTCCGGGTCCGGGCTTCCCCATTCGAGGATCGCGGCTCAGATAGCGAGACAGAGCGCTGTTCTCGGGAAAGAGGAAGAGTTTTCAGTTGTGTTCGCGGCGATGGGTATAACTTTCGAGGAAGCCAATTACTTCATCAGTGAGTTTAAAAGAACCGCCGCTATTGAGCGCACCGTGCTTTTCGTGAACCTTGCCGATGACCCTGCCATTGAGCGAATAGCCACACCCAGGGTGGCGTTGACGGCGGCGGAATATCTTGCTTTCGAGCTCGGTATGCACGTGCTTGTTATACTTACCGACATGACATACTACTGCGAGGCGCTCAGGGAGGTTTCCGCAGCTCGCAAAGAGGTGCCCGGAAGAAGAGGTTATCCAGGATACCTTTACACTGACCTTGCAACCATTTACGAGCGCGCGGGAAGAATAAAGGATGAGCGCGGCTCAATAACCCAGATTCCTATTCTTTCGATGCCCGAGGATGATAAAACCCACCCGATACCCGACCTCACCGGCTACATAACGGAGGGGCAGATAATTCTCAGTCGTGAACTTCACCGCCGCGGTATATATCCTCCTATTGACGTTTTGCCCTCGCTTTCAAGGCTGAAAGAAAAGGGAATTGGCGAGGGAAAGACGAGGGAGGACCACTCAAATCTTTCAAACCAATTGTTCAGCGCTTACGCAAGGGGTAAAGAAGCTAAGGAACTCGCCGTAATCTTGGGTGAGGCTGCCTTAAGCGATGTTGACAAACTGTATGCGAAATTCTCGGACGAGTTCGAGGACAGGTTTGTTCGCCAGGGTGAATTTGAAAACCGAACGATCGAAGAGACTCTCGCGATTGGCTGGGATCTGCTCAGGATGCTTCCCAGAGCGGAACTAAAAAGAGTCAAGCGGGAGCAGATTGAGAAGTACATGAAATAGACTCACCCGGGAAAGGTTGCATCTTGCTTGTTAGAGGCTACCCGAACAAAGGAGTTAGCGTTGCCCGAGAGGTTAAACGTAAATCCTAACAGAATGGAACTTTTGAAACTTAAGAGGAGGCTCGTCATCGCCCGGAGGGGACATAAACTCCTGAAGGACAAATTTGACGAACTTATGAAGCGGTTTCTCCTTGTCGTTCGGGAAAGCCGCGTTTTAAGGCGCCAGATAGAGGAGGAGCTTTTCGAGGCTCACCAGCTTTTTGCCCTCGCGCGAAGCGAGGTCTCCACGAACGAACTGGAGGAAGCGTTGAGCTTTCCCAAAGCCAGTCTGGAACTCATGGTGAAGAAGGTAAACCTGATGTCAGTTCTGGTTCCGGAATTTGAAATCAAGCGCGAGGGCTGGTTTGACTGTTATGGATTCGCTGCCACGCCCACCCTCTTCGATGAATCACTTAAAAAGTTCGAGAAGCTTCTGCCAAAGATGGTTGCCCTTGCCGAAAAGGAGAGGGCGGTTATGATGCTCGCTGATGAGATAGAGAAGACCAGAAGGAGGGTTAACGCTCTTGAGTATGTTCTCATCCCGCAGCTTGAAGAAACGATAAGATACATTACCATGAAACTCGACGAGTTCGAAAGGGCAAACCTCACCCGCCTGATGAAGATAAAGGAGATGGTTGCCGAGGAGATATGATTCTTCCCTGCCTTGTCTGCTTCCATGCAATCCCGCTCTTTCGTGGTCCCAACTCGACCGCGATGAATTTTTCAGGCGACCTGATTGCGAGGATTTTTTCGCGAGCTCTTGCCACCCGCGCGGAAAAAAGTTTTCCTGGAACCGAGATTTTAGAGGAAAAGTTCCTGAATTTAAAACTTCTGCTCGTGGAAAAGGAGCAGTGAGGAATCGGGATTCACGCGAAAAACCGAGGGCTCGAGTACCCATACCTCGCATCTGGTCAAAGCTGTTGATTCCCCTGTCCTTCTGGGCCCCGCGAAGACAATGATTATAGCTTCTTTACCCTCGTAGAGCGCTTTCTCGCCGTAAAAAGGCAGAAGAACTGGCTCCGAGCGAGTCGCGTACGAAATCATCGCTTCTATTAGCGCCCCGTCGACGCCGATGTTCGAGAACGCATCAGCGATTTTTTTAACATACGTTCTCGAATACAGAATCGAATGGCCCATCGTCATTTTTTCCGCCACTTCTTTTCTTTCTGGGAGGTTCTCAAGCATGTTGCGTATTGAATCCTTGTTGTGGTTTGTCTTTGTGCGAATAGCGACCGGAACCACAAGCGGCGTGGGCGCCTTTAATTCGGGTGCTGCGTTTATGGATTTGCGCTTTGTAACTTCTGGCGTTTTTCTACGCTCGCCGCCAGTACCAGAGGCTTCTTTAAACTCACTGTAAAAACTGCCTTCTTCAATGGTTTGCGTGGATCTTGGACCCCATGGCTTCATTGCGAATAAGGCCGCGAAAATAAGTACCATTACCGCGGAAGCCCCAAGAAAGGCGGCAACGCGGGGACTTAAGCGAGGCTTCTTTTTTTCTTTTTTTGCCGCGGAAATGATGTTTCTTATTGCCCGTTCGGCAAAAGATTCCGGAATCTCAACAGGCGCACTCTTTAAATATTCGAGAGCATTTCCACCAGCTTTTATCTTTTCAAGCAGTATCGAACATTCTCTGCAGCTCTCAAGGTGTTTCTGCAGCTGCGCTTTTTTCCCCGGTCTTAACAGGCCATCGCAGTATTCAAGGAATTTTCTTCTTGCGAAAATGCATTTTATGGACATCTTTTCCCTCTTGGCTTTTAGACTTTAAAAGAATTCGCTTTGTTCCTTATTATTCTTTTTTGTGTTTTTCTCAGCGAGCATCTCCGCAAGCATCAACCTGGCTCTGAATATTCTTGATTTCACTGTTCCGATTGGTATACGCAGGATCCTGGCGATATCTTCGTACGGCATACCCTCAAGAGCGTTTAGAAGAAGAGGCAATCGGTATTTCGGGTCAATCTTTTGAAGCGAATTCCTCAGGTCCACGACGGTTGTGACCTCAAGGCTCAAGTCATCCCTGAGAGGCGAGGATATTGTCGCCCTGGTGTCTTCATCGCCCGTAAGGACGTCCTCGCCGATATCCGACAGCATTGGAAGCGGTCTTTGTTTCTCCCTTCGAATATAGTCACGAAACCTATTTATCGCGATTCTGTACACCCAGGTCAGGAATTTGGATTCATTCCTGAAGGAGGAAAGGTTCTTGAACACGAGCAGAAATACTTCCTGGCAGAGGTCTTCGGCGTCTTCCTGGCTTCCCGTCGCGCGGTAAAGGAAACTATATATCTTCAAATGATATTTTTCGAAAATTTGGGCGATCGCTTCTTCATCCCCCGATTTCGCAAGACTAATTAGCTCATCATCCGATTGGTTTCCCACTTGCCGGAACATGGACGGCTTCACCAGGTTTACTCCTGCTTTCACGGCAACGATGTATCTGAGCGTATCATATTTCTAAAAGCCTGGTCGACGTTCCTTCAGGTATTCGTATCTGTTAAATCCACTTATTTCCGTGTGATTCGCAAGCGTCTTACTGGTTTACCTTATCCTTCACGCGATGCACCCTTTTACTTGCCCATTTCCTTAAGGGAACGGTTCAACGACTTGCGAGTTGTTGGGGTAGAGTGCAGTGCTTAACCCCTGAAGGAAATCAATTTTCATTTGGGTCAATTTTCCCTTCAGGAAGACAAATGGGTTATGTTTTTTCTGGACTGTGTGGACGTAAGCGCTTTATCTTTATGCGAGTTCTGGCGTACCCGGATTATCCTTGCCGCGAATTCCCATTCGCTTTGAGGACCTGAACCGGGCTTGAAATTCTCCGCGCAAGATTCATACGCGACAGAACCCGGACAGCCATTAAGGTTTGGTCATGGTAATGTGTGCTAATATTTTTCGAGGTTTTGAAATTCGTCCGGAGATGGTGGCGCGGACGGTATGCGACAGGAAAGCTGGGGTCGGGAAAGTAAATATGGATGACAGGCTTCTTTTAACAGGGAACGAGGCAGTCGCGCTTGGTGCTTTACACGCCGGGGCACTTTTCGCTTCGGCGTATCCCGGGACCCCCTCCACGGAAATTATCGAAAATTTCGCGCGAAACGAGGGAGTCTACGCAGAATGGGCGCCGAACGAAAAAGTCGCGCTCGAAGCCGCGATAGGCGCCTCTCTGGGAGGAGTGAGAGCGTTCGCGGCAATGAAGCATGTTGGGCTGAACGTTGCGGCTGACCCATGGTTCACCCTTCCGTACATAGGGGTGTCGGCTGGATTGCTTGTGGTGAGCGCGGATGATCCGGGGATGCACTCAAGCCAGAATGAACAGGACAATCGTTATTACGCGAAAGCCGCGAGGGTGCCAATGCTTGAGCCATCGGATAGCCAGGAAGCTTATGACCTTACGCGTGAGGGTTTCCGGATTAGCGAGCGTTTTGATACTCCAGTGTTGCTCAGATTGACCACGCGGGTTTGCCATTCAAGGAGCGTGGTTGTTCCATCCCCTCCGGAGCCGCCGCGCCTGATTGATTATGAAAAGGATGAGAAAAAGCGGGTGATGATTCCCGGCCACGCGAGGCTCAGGCATCCCGTTGTTCTTGAAAGGCTGAGCGCACTCGCCGAGTACAGCGAAAGTTTTGGTCTTAACATGCTTGAGGAAGGCCAAAACCGACATGAATTCACCGATGGTGCCGGGGGCGAACGCCAAAAGTCGGTGCTTTTCATAACTTCAGGCGTCGCCTATCAGTATGTTAAAGAGGCTTTCCCATCCTTTCCGGTTCTCAAAATCACCATGAGTTTTCCTCTTCCCAGAAAGCGCATAAAGGAGGCGTGCTCGCGCTATGAGAACCTATTTGTCGTGGAGGAACTCGAGCCTTACCTGGAGGAGGAGATCCGGGCTCTCGGGTTTTCCCCTGTTGGAAAGGTAAGGATTCCGAGAACGGGTGAACTTAATCCGGACATCGTTCGCGCGGCATTTCCTGAACTTGAGGGGAAGTCGGATGAAAAGCGCGACCTTCCCTTCGCAAGCGATGGGTTGCCAGGGCGTCCCCCGATCCTGTGCGCAGGTTGTCCTCACAGAGGCATTATGTATGCTCTTGCGAGGCTCAAGGCGATCATTTCAGGCGATATCGGCTGTTATACATTAAGTGTCCTGCCGCCGCTTTCCGCTCACGACTGCCAGGTGTGTATGGGAGCAAGCATTACCATGGCTCACGGCCTTTCAAAGGCACTCGATATCAAGTCTTCGCTTAAAGCGCATTCTGAAAGCGCATCCGCTGCCGGAGGCGATGACGAAAATCTGGAAAGGTTAGTTGATGCGGAACGGGAAGGCGCGAAAGGAAAGCGCTCCTTGAGTTCAGAGCGCCCCAGGTATCCTGTTGTTGCAGCGATTGGGGACTCGACATTCTTCCATATGGGGGTAACGGGGCTAATGGAAATTGCTTACAACAGGAGCAACTGCACCGTGGTTATACTTGATAACCGAACAACCGCGATGACGGGTTTTCAGGACCATCCCGGTACGGGAAGGACGCTCATGGGCAAGGATACGGTTAGCGTGGACGTGGAGATGCTATGCAAAGCGCTGGGTATAGAGCACGTAAAGGTGGTTGATCCATACGACCTTGAGGAATGCATGAGAGTCTTATACGAGGAAATGAACAGACCGGAGCCGTCGGTTGTCATATCAAAAAGACCGTGCGTTCTAAGGGAAAAAAGCCCTGGTAGACCGTATTACATTCTTAAGGAGAATTGTAATAGTTGCGGGCTGTGCATGAGAATAGGGTGCCCCGCTGTTGTGAGAAGAGGTGAAGATATCCTGATCGTGGAGGAACAGTGTGCGGGATGTGGTTTGTGCGCTTCCATCTGCAGAAACGATGCCATCCGTTCCCTGGATATTTGACTGCGCCGGATTTTAGGTCGTGGTAGCTTCAGAGAAACTTTGATGGGTTCAGCTCGAAAGGCATTGAATCGCGGGAAAATGCGTGCTGTTGGTTATTGCTTTCAGGAGGTATTCCCTGAGTTCTTTAAAGGTTTTTAAAAAAGGGTGATATGAAAATTAACCGCAGGAGAGATCAGCTTGGAAAAGATTTATCCTGAGGACAACGAAGTTTTATCCGTTGTGCTTTCAGGCGTTGGCGGTCAGGGCACCGTGCTTGCCACAAATATCCTCGGTCAGGCTCTGCTTTTAGAGGGTTTTGATGTGAAAACAAGCGAGGTGCACGGGATGGCTCAAAGGGGCGGAAGCGTCATGAGCGCAGTGCGCTTTGGTTCCCGAGTGCGAAGCCCTCTGGTGCCTTATGGAAACGCTCAATTCATTGTCGCGACAGAAATGCTCGAAGCTCTCAGAGCGGCGCCATATCTGTCGCGTGAGGGTATTTTTATCATGTCGAAATCGCGAATAGACCCGCTTCCAGTGCTCCAGGGCAGGGCTTCCTACCCCGAGAATGCTCTCGAAATGATAAAACAAATCGCACCTGAAAGCATTATTCTTGATGCGGAGTCTATAGCGGAGAACGCGGGGAGCAGAAGGGCTGCAAACGTAGTTTTGCTGGGAACGCTTTCCCTTTTCCTTTCGGTGAGTGAGGAAACCTGGTTTAAAGTTCTAAAATCCCTTATTCCTGCAAGGGTGCTCGAAATAAACAGAAGAGCGTTCCTCGCCGGGAGGACATGGAAAGAAGCAAGGTAACTTAGTGGGCTGTCGCTGTGTTTCTGTGTTTATTAGATTATTTGTGTTAATGCCGCGCGCAGGTTTTATAGAAGGACAGAGCGATCGATCGTTTTTGTGAATACCATGATCTAAACACTCGTGCCGCTGGTTTGATGCGGGCTGATTGAAAGAAGATTGGAGGTTAAATGTGGGACGCTGAAGCAGAAACCCTCTGCGGTCCTCGACTTGAGAAACTTCAGTTCGAAAGACTTAAAAGAACCCTTGACCGAATATGGGCGAGTCACGCGCCTTACAGGGCTAAAATGGAGGAAAAAGGGCTTTCAACTGATGACATAAAAAGCCTCGATGACCTCGAGAAACTCCCTTTTACAACGAAGGAGGATTTTCGGAAGAACTATCCACTCGGAATGCTTGCGGTTAGTCCCAGGGAAGTTGTGAGAATACATGCCTCATCGGGGACCACCGGGACAAAGACGGTGGTGGGCTATACAAAAAATGATATCGAGACCTGGGCTCAACTCGTTGCGAGAATTGCCACGGCTGCTGGCGTTACCGGGGATGACATAGCCCAGATTTCTTTTACCTACGGGCTTTTCACGGGTGGCTTTGGGCTCCATTACGGTCTGGAAAAACTTGGCGCTATGGTCATACCTGTCTCTGGTGGTCAAACGGAACTGCAGTTTTCGGTAATTAAGGAGTTCAGACCTACGGTGCTGGTTTCAACACCAAGTTACGCCCTTTATCTTTCAGAACTCGGAAAGGAAAGAAGCTTTGACCTTCCAGGTTCTTCTTTAAGGCTTGGACTTTTCGGCGCGGAGCCCTGGAGTGAGGAAGTTCGAGCAAGAATTGAAAGCGGGCTTGGCATTGTGGCGACTGACAACTACGGGCTTTCTGAGGTGATTGGCCCAGGGGTCGCGGGCGAGTGCTTTCTGAAAAACGGTTTGCATATAGCGGAGGACCACTTCATTGCCGAGATTGTGGATGGAAACGGAAAACGCCTTCCTGACGGCAAACAGGGCGAGCTTGTTCTTACTACTCTTACCCGCGAGGCGATGCCCGTTATCCGGTTCAGGACAGGCGATCTCACCAGCATAACCAGGACTGAGTGCGAATGCGGTAGGAAAAACGCCCGGTTGAGCAGGGTGTTAGGAAGAGCGGACGACATGCTCATAATCAAAGGCGTAAACGTTTACCCATCGCAGGTGGAGAAAGCTCTTCTCGAAGTTTCAGGGGTCGAGCCCCATTACCTGATAGTGGTGGACAGGGAAAAAGGTCTTGATCTTCTAGAGGTCTGGGTTGAGGTATCTGAAGGACTCTTCAGCGATGACGCGATGGTGATGAGGGCTTTTGAGGAAAAGATAGAGGCGCATATCAAAGCGAGGCTGAACGTAAGGGCGAGGGTTCGCTTGAAGGAGCCACGCACTTTCGAGAGAACCTCTGGCAAAGCGAAAAGAGTTATTGACCTCAGAACTGAGGAGGCACCCGATTGGTTGCGTAATGAGATAAGAAGGGGAAAAAAGGGCGAGGTTTGAGCATGAATCCGCGCTATTGGTTCGAAAAGAGGACTTTCCACCACCGGGACTTTTCAAATATTGCAGAACTCGTAAAGTTAAAGAAGGAAAAAGGGCACAGTTTAAGCGTTTGCCTTCCCACGCTCAATGAGGCGGAAACTGTTGGGCAAATTCTAAGATCGATAAGGAGGGAACTTATCGAAACCCATCCCCTGGTTGATCAACTTGCCATAATTGATTCCAGAAGCACTGATGGGACTGTTGAGATCGCGCGAGCTGAGGGCGCGGAGGTTTATTTCGATGATGAGATTATGCCTGAGGTAGGGGTAGAGAGCGGAAAGGGAGAAGCTCTATGGAAGAGCCTTTATGCGCTTGAAGGCGATATTATAGTCTGGGTCGATTCCGACATCAAAAATTTTCATCCCAGGTTTGTTTATGGCGTGGCAGGGGCGCTCATAGTTTACTCGGACGTAAATTTCGTGAAGGGTTTTTACGAAAGACCCATTCAGCAGGGTGGGAAGCTTGTTCCATCGGGGGGTGGAAGGGTCACGGAATTGACAGTTAGACCGATGCTCAACCTCTTTTACCCCGACCTTTCGTACCTCATCCAACCGCTTTCGGGCGAATACGGTGGGAGGAGGTCTCTGCTTGAAAGCGTGCCGTTCTTCACCGGATACGGGGTTGAGACGGGGCTTGTTCTGGATATATATCAAAAAGGAGGTCTGGAAGCGTTCGCACAGGTGGACCTGGAAGTTAGGGTTCACAAGAACCAATCTCTTGAAAGCCTTTCGAAGATGTCTTTCGGTATATTTAAAACGCTTTTCAAAAGGCTTGAGCGCGACGGGAAACTGAAATTGCTTCAGGAGCTTCCCGAAGCTTACAACATGGTTTCTCTGGCGGACTCAGGATACGGAATAAACTCGGTTCCGATAAAGATTGTCGAAAGGCCCCCAATCGCGTCGGTTGCTGAATACAGGCAGAAGCGCGGAATCTGAGCGTTTTTTGCACCTGGAAATACAGGAAAGAACATTCTAGCGATATTGAGAAGAATTTGCTGACAGAGCCGTTGGTTAGCCTGTGCGCCAGAGCTGTCGGAGCGAAAGTTTTCAGGTGGAAAGCGGATTCATCCGATTGCCTGCGTGAGGGTTTTCGGATTTTGAATGAATCTTTGCATGAGTGATTCTGTGAAAACTTGCGAGTGGGATCTGGCTTGCGAAAGAGTTCTTGATTGTATCGCTAGTCCTGAGGTTAGCCGGAGAGTTGTTGGAAATTGCGCGGAATTGAAATTGGTAAATTCCCGAAAAAATAGTTCATTAAACCTTGTTCGGTGAGAGAAAAAAATGGCAATCCCGTGAAAACCAACAATACCTGCGCTCTTATCCGCGCGAAGAGGATGGTTATTTTTCAAATAAACTGCCGTGAAAACTTTAGAGGATGCATACGAGAATGATAAGGAGAACGTTCTTCACATATTCGAAGCCTGAAAGAACCGGGGTCAGATTTCCTTCTGGGGGTTGTCGGAAAAATTCTGTACACAGCCACTCAACACCAACCTTGCTGCAAGTTCCGTCAGATTTGCTACACGAACTTATTGTGAAAGTCGGGGTGGATAAAGAGGGAGGGAAAAAGAAAAAAGCTAATAAGCAGGAACCTCCCGTATCGTTTGTCGGAGAAGTACGGATAGATGGAAGGGGAAGGTATTATGGGAAATAAAAAAAGCGACAAGAGTGGCGCGTTCAGAAACGCGGGGGACTGGATTGTCATAATTTCGCTTGCGCTGTTCCTCATTTCCGTCTTCGCCCTTTCTTGGATTTCCATAGGGTTGAACTTTCGCGCTTTTGGACGATCACTTGTCAGGAGAAATCTTCGGACGCTTGGCATTCTTGACATACCCTTGTACTGGTTTGTTGTGCTTTTGGTTGTCGCCGCGGCGGCTGCAGTTGGGCTCTTCTTCCCTTCACTTAAAGGAGCTTTGAGTGTCGGCGCCGGTGTTTATTTCATTATATTCGCTGTTATTTTTTATTTCGGGGCGTGGTATAAGATAAACGCCGTTATTGGTGATGTGATATCTACGGTGAGAGAACTCCCGTTTGTCGGAGAATACCTCGGCGTGCTTGTAAGCGAAATCACGAAAAGGGCGCTTGTTGTTCGCTTTAATTCAGGCTATTTTCTTTTTATTATTGCCGCGGTGGCAATGTTTTCAGGAGGAATCGTGAGGCTGCTTTCCGGTGGGGGTGAAAAGACGCAGAGGGCTCAAGCCTTGGAGGGCGAATAATCGGGCGAAAAAAAATAGGTGATTTTTTGTCTCGACCGCGATAGGTGCGAGTTGGGTGTGTCTAGGGTTTAATTTTTCTGGGTTTATAACTGGGTGGCTTTGAATATATTGTAAATATTTATTACGGGCATGAT